>NZ_JARXXJ010000058.1:0-1064 GCF_029893935.1 Breznakia sp. PFB1-19 | reverse complement strand
CTTCTTTTCCTCTTCTTCTTTTCAAAGCTCACTAGAGAAAGCATCGTCTAGTGTAAATGAACTGAACGAACTGCTAAAACCTATGCTTCCTGTTCTAAAGAAAGCATTGAATAAACAAAAATCAAAGCAAGAGAAAATGATTCCGTATGCAGACTTCATGGTGGAAGAACTTCCACCTATCATCAAGGCTAAAGAAATTGAGCCAGTGCAACTTTCTTTCACTGACATCTACCAACAAATAGCTGATGAAGGTAAAGAGCTTACTCCCGTGCGTAACCGTCCAACGCTAGCTTACAAAGGATGTTGTCCACATTGTGGTGCACCTAATGAATATCTCTACCTTAATAACGGCAAGAATCAGCATAAGTGCAAAGCTTGCAAAAAAACTTTCACTCCTAAAATCACTCCACGTGATACCGCTGGAATCTATTGTCCGCACTGCAAGTGCAAACTTGACATGCGTCACGATCGTAGTGGTTATCTTGTATACTCTTGCATCAACAAGAAGTGTTCTCACTATAAAGACAATCGAAAATTGAAGCGCGAAGGCAAAGCTGAACATCTTAAAATATCATCTGGTGGATATCGTCTTCGTTATACATATCGTGAATTTAAATTCGATATGAATACGCTCGCTGATGCTTCAATCAACCTTGAAACAAAGGTCAATTTGAATAAAATACACTATGACCAACAGGTTCTAGGTTTGGCTTTAACTTACTACATCAACTATGGCTTATCCTCTAGGAAAACTTCGCTTATCCTGCAAGAAGTACATGGCTTACGGATTTCTCATCAAACCATTATCAACTATGCTCAAAGCGTTGCCAAACTTGTGCAACCGATGGTTGATTACTATCCTTATGAACTCACATCTACTATCACAGCTGATGAAACATACGTTAAAGTACAAGGCAAAAACAATTACGTTTTCTTCTTCTCAGATCCTACTAAGAAGATTATCTCTTCTTATCGCATCTTTGAAACACGTGATGCAAAATGTGCCTGTATTTCAACCTATAACACGCTGCTTAAGTATCGTGACAATGATGGTAATATCAAAC
>NZ_JARXXJ010000057.1:0-1356 GCF_029893935.1 Breznakia sp. PFB1-19 | reverse complement strand
TGGTAGTGTAAAATATCTTGTGTAAACTCCTTGAACCACCAAACCATGAGAAATGGTTAATATAGAAAAAGGGTGCCGTTCCTAGTAGAATTAATTGTGACTAAACAATATTCGAAAGGACGACTACCCATGAACAATTTTAGCACAGAAATCTACAAAGCACTATCTCAAGGTTTAAGTATTGACCAAATCATTTGCAATGAACTTCAAGATCAGATCAATTACTTACTTAAAACTGAACTTGCAGCTTTCCTTGACTACGATAAGCATGATGTGCGAGGTTACAATTCAGGTAACTCGCGTAACGGATTTTACACTCGTGACCTCGAAACTAAATATGGAACTATCAAGGTAGAGATACCTAGAGATCGTAATGGTGAGTTTAACCAACAAACTATTCAACCGTATGCGAGAAGAACTGATGATTTAGAAACAGCGATTCTTCATTTGTATTCTAAAGGTGTAACCACCGCTGAAATCGCTGATCTTATTGATAAGATGTATGGCCATGCTTATTCGCCAGCAACCATTTCAAACATAACGATGGCGGTTGAAGAACACGTACAAGCTTTTCACTCAAGAAAACTGAACAAGCGTTACACTGTTGTTTATGGCGATGCCACAATGATTAACGTCAGACGCGATAGCGTTTCTAAAGAAGCGTTGCATATACTAATTGGGATTACTCCTGAAGGAACTAAAGAGGTACTAGATTACCGACTATACCCCCAAGAATCAAGCGAAAACTATAAAGAAATGCTTGAAGACATTAAGCAACGTGGTACGCTAGAAATTCTTCTTTTCGTAACTGATGGTTTATCTGGACTGGCGAATGCTTGTTTATCTGTTTACCCAAAAGCAAAACATCAAGCTTGCTGGGTACATGTTCAACGAAGTGTTTCGAGAAACGTTCGTGCCAAAGATAAGAAAGAAGTTCTTGATGATTTAAAACCGGTATATAGAGCGAAAGACGAAGTTGAAGCACAAAAGCATCTTGAAGTTTTTAAAGATAAATACAAGAGTCGATATCCAAAGGTGATTAAATCACTATCGGATAATCAATCACTATTCAGTTTTTATGAATTCCCTGAAATGATTAGAAGCAGTCTTTATACGACAAATCTCATTGAGGGGATGAATAAACAATTGAAGCGTAATACTAAACGTAAAGAGCAATTTCCAAATGAGGATTCTCTTGACCGATTTGTATGTGACTACATGATGGACTACAACAGACGATTTTCTACACGAATCCATAAAGGGTTCGGAGTAGTACAAGCAGAAATCAATGACATGTTCGATAAACGATACAATTAGACTCTACTGTGACGTTTACACAAAATTATTGACACTGCC
>NZ_JARXXJ010000056.1:0-1469 GCF_029893935.1 Breznakia sp. PFB1-19 | reverse complement strand
TTCCATCATTCCGAACTGTTGCGAATTGGGTTACAATGTATACTAAAGGTGAACAATTAAAAGATTATAAACCTAAACCGGAGGTATACATGACAAAATCAAGAAAGACGACTATTGAAGAACGTAAAGAGATTGTTGAATATTGTCTAAGCAACAATAAAGATTACAAAGAAACAGCAAGTATTTATAAAGTAAATTACTCTCAAGTGTATTCATGGGTAAACAAGTATCTTAATGATGGTGATAAGGCACTTGAAGATCGTCGTGGTAAGCGAAAGGCTGAAGAGGAATTAAGTGATGATGAAAAGAAAAATAGAAAAATACTATTGCTAGAACGTAAACTTGAGCGAATTGAAAAAGAGAATGCATTATTAAAAAAGCTGGAGAAATTAGAAAGGCGGCGATAGAACATCTTCCAAAATATAAGCAAATAGCAATACTAAAAAAGGAACGTATCAACATTTATGAAGTGATTAAAAAATTTCACGATGACGAAGGGTGGTCCATAGAATGGATGTGTGGCTTTTTCGAGATTAGCCGAGCTGCATATTATAAATGGATCAATAAACCGATAAATAAACGGGAATTAGAGAATAAGGAGGTCCTAGATACAATCTATACAATACATGAAGAATTAAATGGTTTATATGGATCTTATCGAATGACTATAGAAGTTAACAACAGACTGAAAGCGAACTATAATGTGAAACGCATAGCACGTTTAATGTGTATTAACGAAATTTATTCTGTAATGCGAAACAAGAAACGTAAATGGAAACGAAGTACGCCAGAAGTTACTGCAGAAAATAAACTAGCTAGAGAATTTGAGGCTACAAGACCAAATGAAAAATGGTGTACAGATGTAACAGAATATAAAATTCCAGGAACTGCTAAAAAAGTTTACATCAGTACAATAATAGATTTGTACGATCGCTATCCGATTGGTTATAGTCTGAGTTTGAGAAATGATACTAGTTTATTTCAAAAAAGTTATGAAATGGCTTTAGAAAACCATTATGGGGAGTCAACGTTATTTCACAGTGATAGAGGAGCGCTATATACACGTAAAGTAGTAGGACAGCAGTTAAAAGAAGATAACTTCATCCAATCCATGTCGCGTGTCGGGTGTTGCATTGATAATGGACCAATGGAAGGATTTCAAGGGATTATAAAAGATGAAATCGCGATCCTTTATGATATAAATAGCGTTGAATCTTTCTTTGAAATATTTGATGAATATATGTATTTTTACATTCATAAAAGACCACAAAAACGATATAAAGGACAAACTCCACATCAAGTACGAACAAATGCATTGCAAGCTAACAAACCAGAACAATATCCAATTCCAACTAATTTAAAAATAGAGCGTTATTGGGATGAGATAAAATCAAAACAAAGTAAAAGCCTGATTACTAATGTGTAACCAAGCTATATAGAATTCTTTATTTATTTCGCCTGTCTACTTG
>NZ_JARXXJ010000055.1:0-1674 GCF_029893935.1 Breznakia sp. PFB1-19 | reverse complement strand
ATAATAAAAAAGTAACTACACTTTACTCAATGTAGTTACTTCATGGTTCTACCATGGGATATCAAACTTTACACAAAATTATTTACAGGCTCTCTTTTAAATTTTTTATTATATTCAGTATTTCTTCTTTATTTTTATAAATAGGGAAACTAAATCTATCGTATCCAATCCTTATACTTTTGTCAGAATCTCTATACTCTCCAAATAACTGCAATTTTGTTAAATCAGTTGATATCAATGACGATAGGTCCTTATTTTCTGCTTCATCAACTATACCAAATCGTTCATCAATCTTTTTTATTAAAACTTCTAATTCTTTTTTTCGTATTTCTGAAGGAAATGTATCTCTTGGTACATTAACTTTTGAAATGTGGAATTCTTTTTTTAGTTCTTTTCCAAAACCTATAGTAATTTTATTATCAAAAGCAGCTTTTTTTCGAAAATCAAACATTTTATCTAAATCTTCTCTTGTTACTCTTGATTGTCTCGATCCTTTTCTAATCCATATATCACCTTTTTTAAGAGTCGAATAATCTTTTCTCATCATATAAGGCTTATCAAAATTATCATAAATTTCGATAATTCCTAATGTAATATTTTTGAATTTGTATGGATAGTATTTAAAATTAATATTTGGCTCTATATTTTCCTGAATGATATTTTCTAATATAGCCTGATCTGTCAGTTTAGCAACGCCTATATATTCTTTATCCTCTCCAGGTCTTTGTTTTATTCCTATTACAATCCTTTTCACCTCAGAGTTTACTGCATTTGCCATTGATGATATATCTTTTATCAATGAAACATAATTCTTTTTGTTATATTCTTCCATCTTAAAATCTAAATTTGTACCTTCTTCATCGTATTCAATAATATCGTCTAAATTCAATGCACTTACACCTCCAAATTCTCTTCATTTTTTTTCTTTTCTTGTTCCCAAATTAGTTTATCCATATTACTTCCATCAGGTAATTGTTCTAAACATTGATTTAATTCTTGATATTTACTTATATAGTAATTTTCGGCAAAAGATAGCCGTTGCATATCTTTAAAGTAATCGTCATATTGACAGACCACTTCTTCTAAAATTCTTATTTCAAGTATAGAGTTGTAGTCTTGCAAAGCATCATTTATTGATTTGTTATTGCAGCATTCATTTTTGATTTGAACTAAATGTCCGTTATCACAAAAGAATCTAGCATAAATATTAGTCGATTTTCCTACATATGCACAATATTCTCGAGAACCTTTATATATAAAAATTCCATAGATTCCACGAATCGGTTTTCTGCAATCAAATATCGAATCATCAATCTTGATTTTATTACTTTTCTTATCTATCCACCATTTATACGTATCATTTTTATTAATCATAATTAATACCTCTTTTTTTGATTTTACAAAGCAATTATAGCATTCATTACTTATCTATTACACAAGAATAACATCATATGAAAAGAAATTGTGTAACTAAGGTCTCTTCAATTATCTATTATATTTTAATTGTATTTATATAAATAATGCTTTTATTACTTTTATATATAATGTATAATTTGTATTGTATGTAGGAGGTACTATATGGTAGTGTAAAATATCTTGTGTAAACTCCTTGAACCACCAAACCATGAGAAATGGTTAATATAGAAAAAGGGTGCCGTTCCTAGTAGAATTAAT
>NZ_JARXXJ010000054.1:0-1695 GCF_029893935.1 Breznakia sp. PFB1-19 | reverse complement strand
TAATGTCATTAAGTTAAGTAATAGAATTGTAAGAGGGATCAATTAATTTTGACCCCTCTTTTTTTCTATTGACTTTTACTACAAAATTTGGGCGCTCCGCGCCTTTCGTAAGAGAGGTATATGGAGGTCGCTTAATTATGAAAATCGTATTTTTAATCTATTTCACATTTTTAGTTCATAAAAATAGAATAGGAGGACTTTCTAATGTCTGATTATTCTAATAAAGTTTTACGAGTTTTCAATTCCCATATTGATACTCTTGCGTCCGAGAAAAATAGCCGGAACCTTGTAAATAACATCTATTCTGATTTCACTAGAAATCGCAAATTATCTTTCCAAGATTTAATGAAAATCATTATTTTTTCTGCTGCTAAACCTATCAAAGAAGAATTATGGGATTACTTTGATTATGATGCGAATACTGCATCCTCAAGTGCATTTGTCCAAGCAAGAGATAAACTTAATTCCACTGCATTTAAGGAACTATTTTATTTATTGAATTCTTCTTTCCCTTGTAGAAAATTATACAATGGGTATCAACTTCTTGGTGTTGATGGCAGTGATCTTTCTATTCCTCTTGATTTAACTGATGCAGATACTTTAACTTCTTGTGGTTCCAATCTAAAGCCAATGAGTCAGTATCACATCGACTCTGCTTATGATCTGCTAGAACATCGATACGTTGATATGATAATAACTGGCTGTAAAAATAAAAATGAACCTAAATCACTTGTATCGATGGCTGAATCTCATCCAGAGGACAACGTTATTTATATTGCGGATAGATATTATGCTACTTGGAATACTATGGCACATATTATGCATGCAAATAAATCTTTCGTTATTCGCTCCAAAGACATTGAATCAAAAAGTAGTTTACTTAAAAGGTTCAATTTACCAAATGAAGAGTTTGATGTAGATGTTCACACGATTCTAACAAAGAAACAAACGAAAGAGATCCGAAGTCAACCTGATACATATCGGTTTATTTCAACAACAACGACATTTGATTATATCGAAACTGTTAATGATGAATACCCAATTGGTTTTCGAGTTGTACGTTTTAAAGCGAATGGCGACGAGGAATATGAATCAATCTTAACTAATCTATCAAGAGAAGAATTCCCTGCTACTGCTATTAAAGAATTATATAAATTGCGTTGGGGGATAGAGGTTTCTTTTCGCCATCTTAAGTATGCAACTGCACTTAAAGTGTTACATAGTAAAAAAAGAAACAGTATTCAACAAGAGATTTGGGCAAAGGCTATTTTGTATAATTTATCTATGCTTATCATCAATAAAACTTGTGATAAAGTAGAGAAACGGCGTAAATGGGAGTATAAAATCAATCTTACAAGTGGTATTCATCTCATTCGCGAAATGATAAAAAGAAAAGGTGGTTTCCCACCCAGCTTCAAAACGATAATATCCAAGGAACTTCTTCCAATACGTCCTAACCGACAGAACGAAAGAAATGTAAGAATTCAACGAACCATTGGTTTTAATTATCGTTTCTCTTAAGCAATTACATTATAACCTAACTTCAAAAAATGTTCACTACAAAGAACATCTTTTTTAGCATGTTCTTTACTGCTTGAAATATCACAACTTTCTGAAGATAACAAAAAACCAAGCAAAATTCACTTCATCGATGAATTTTGCTTGGTTAATGGATTCTTAACTTAATGACATTAA
>NZ_JARXXJ010000053.1:0-1820 GCF_029893935.1 Breznakia sp. PFB1-19 | reverse complement strand
TAGACAAACTATCATATGTCAAGTAAAGAATGATATTGGCATATAAATAGGTGATTGTCTTAGTTTAGAGGTGAATCCTCTATAAAAACTTCAATCCATACCATTGAAAAGGTATTATGAAAACAACTTTTTTGGAAATTTTCAAAAAAGCTAAGAATTCAAAGAAAATGTTTAAATCTATACGGTTTCAGCAACTCTTGCACTTCGATATACGAAGTCATGGATTTCGCCGAATTCGTCTTCAAATTTATATATTTTCTTTCGAGTTGATGATGAGAACTCAGTCTCTATGTTTTGGAAAAACTCATCTCGGGTTACTTCCGGTATACGCATGAGATCACGGTGTTGAATTACAAATACACTTTCATTTCTCATTATTGAGAATAGAATCGCACAGATTTTATTCGTTAATGCATTAACTGCAAGAATGTGACGTTTCCGGTCACCATTCTTCTTGCGATTAAAAACATCTTTGAGAATAGGATTATTTCTTCTAGCAAACTCTGCAATCATGTAGAGAGCATGGCGAAGATCGCGAGAACCCTTTTTAGCCATTCGACCTCGTCGATTGACAGAAGTTCCGGATTCACTATTATCACCAAAGATACCAGCGAACTTAACGATTTGACTAGCTTTATTAAAGCGAGTAATATCACCAAGTTCAGCAATAATCGTAGCAGCAGACAATTTACCACAGCCAGTGAATGAAAGAATAATCTTGTATAAAGGAAATGACTCTAATTTAGATTCAATTCGTTTATCTAACTCACGAAGTTTGCCTTCAAGATAGATTACTGATTCCAATAAACTTTGGATAGTGAAAGTGTCTTCTTCGGATAAAATAGTGTGAGTTACAATGGAATTCTTTGAAGCACTGATAAGAGCATTCATTTTATCCAAACCATAATGTTTCTTAGAAGCAGATTGAATTAGTAGAAGTAATTCATCTTTGTCTGCGTTTATGATAGAATATGGAGTGGAATATGATGAAAAGATGGCTCTCAATGTGTTGTGGCCTGATTTGAAAACGTGAAGTAATTCAGGAAAGAATTTAACTACTTTAGCATTGAGTCGGTTCTTCTCTTGGGTTAATGTTTTCGATAAAGATGATCTTCGATGGGTCAATGTCTTTAGTTCGTCGTATTCCTTTTTCTTTTCAGAAACTGCTTTTGCCTCACCTCTAGCCAGAATTTCAGTGATGCATTTAGCATCAAGTTTATCTGTCTTAGGTAAGCCAATATAGTCTCTGTATTTCTTTACAGATTCGGGACGAATCATGATGACATTTAGACCATTAAGTTTTAAACGATCGAAGAGACCGTCACCATAGACGCCAGTGACTTCTAGTCCAAACAAGACTTTCGACAAGTCAGGTTCGATAGTAGTGACTGTATCTATAAGTTTTTGATAACCTTGTAGTGTGTTATCAAAAGTAACTTTCTTCTTATTATTCAAGATAGAAAGAGAGGAGTTCATGACGCTAAAGTCATGCTTATTTTGGGAAGCATCAATTCCCACAAAAACTGAATAGTTCTGCATAGTAAATTTTCCTTTCGTAATCAGTCGTTCTGGATTGCACCTCTAAAGCAAGACAAACACAACCTCGTTAATGAGAAGATATAGTGCATGACCATTCTTCAACAAACCTAATAAGCATATACAAAGCATCTTGAATAAAGGAACCAGTCTAATTGAAGCGGATCCACAGTCCGCAAGGGGGTGGTAGGCAACCTTATTTCCAGAACACTTCTTATCTTAGATTAGAAGAACAATACAATCAAGTTGGAAAAGCCAACTGATTACACTACATATTATACGAG
>NZ_JARXXJ010000052.1:0-2078 GCF_029893935.1 Breznakia sp. PFB1-19 | reverse complement strand
GCTGTGGTCTTTTATAGTTTTGTAGCGAAGATCCGATATGTAGCGTCATCGTTTAGGACATACAATGCTCTTGTTCTGAACCGCTCCCAGTTATGGAAACCATTAGCGTTATGTTTTAGTTGTTTAATGACTTTGTTGCGATTCTCAGCGATTGCATTATTTGCTTTTCGCCATTTAGTTTCGGCGACTGTCTTTCCAGTTTTTGGATCTTGCTTGTAAATTCTCTCCTCTATCAAATTGAAAGATATAATTATTTCTTGTTTCCACTGTCGTATCGTATTTCCAAATTCATTAAATTCAGAAATGCTACTATCATACATTTTTGAAATAAGGGTTTCGATATCCGTTCTTGCTGTAATGATAGTTGCAGTATCATAGAAATTATTGAGGAAAAATTTGAGGTTGTATGCTTCTTTAAGTTTTGGGTCGATATCCAAAATCATTGTCAATAAGTCGTTGTAGTTGCAGTATTTATTTAACTTCTTGTTATATTTCCGAGGTATGTTTGGGTCAAATATTTCGTATTCTTTGCCTTCAACAGTATAGCGAGTGGTGTCTTTTCTGTTGAGTAACCAATTCCACTTTTTCAGTAAATAGTATTGTTGCTCACGTTTATAGAATAGAGAGCGTTTAGCGACATCATCAGACTTTTTCCATTCTTGAACAGGTTGCACCTGTTTCATAATATCAATACGGACTTTATTCATACGTCTGTGAAATTCTTGATATACATGAAACTTATCCAACACACAATCGGCGTATGGAAACATTTGTTGTGCGATAATCCGATAGGTGTGCCACATATCGCAGATTAGAACCTCGACATTTTTTCTTTCTTCTAAAGGGATTTGCGTGAAGTATAATTGCAAGTCTTGTTTACGCCTTGTCGGTAATAAATCAATAGTTTGTTTTGATAAAAAATCTACGAGCACACAAACATAATCACTACGCTCAGAATGAAATGCATAAACTTCATCAATGGATATAATTTTCGGTAGTTTTCTTCTAGATACACTCACGTGTGAATCAAATATAGCAGCTACAGTAGTTGAAGATACACCATAACGGGTAGCGACTGTAGAAAAAGTTTCAGTAGGGCTTTTCAGATCTTCAAGGACATTTGATACAGTCAATGCTGAAAGCTTCATATTCCTATAGGCAAAAGGATTACGTTCATTGAAAGTCTTCTTACAATTTGTACACACATAACGCCTGCAATGATAGATGATATAGCATGGCTTGTAGGTTATTGCTGCATGTAGAATCTTCTTATTCACATAACTTTTCACTCTTTTTGTCTTTGTGCCACATATTGGACAAGGATATTCTTCAACTTCTAAAGTAATGTATACGTATAAAGATCCTTTCTTATGCTCAAACTTCATTGATTCCACTTTTTCGGGAGATAAATTGAATAATTTAAGTATTTCTTGGTCGTTTAAAACGCGAGTCTCTTGTTTCATGTCATTTTGCACCTCGCATTCTACAGTATTTAGTTGTCATAATGTTATTTCTCCTTTGATTTATCTGCTTATAAGCTTGTGGCTACAGTATAAAACAAAGTTTTGCATAACTCGAGAAAAGGTCTGTGGGTAAATGGGTGAGAGAAAAGTGGATTTTGTATTCCAGGTAATCCACTAATTTCTCATAAAACTCCTTTGTTATTGCGTGTAATGAATGCTTGAAGTTATGGAAACGTTTCTTGATGAAACGGACATGACTTTCTTCCACAGTGCAATGATCTTCAAAAAAACGAGTGTATTGCTCTTTTGAGGTTAGTTTGAGTATTTGAATAATATCTAGCAACACTACTTGAAAATACGGTAGTAGAAACAATGCAAGTATGCTTAACGTGCAATTGCATTTATTACATTTAATTCTTAATATCCGAATTTTGAATTTCTGACCATTAAAAATAAAGTAACGAGTATAATAGCCATGACGATGATAATGCCCATCACAATTCTCTCTACGACAGGAGATAGATGGCACATTAAGTGATTCTATATATTTGTTGTAATGATTTATTTGAACATCTGGATTGAAAATTCCTTGAATAATTGGTAACATATAAATAC
>NZ_JARXXJ010000051.1:0-2291 GCF_029893935.1 Breznakia sp. PFB1-19 | reverse complement strand
GGTTCGGAGTAGTACAAGCAGAAATCAATGACATGTTCGATAAACGATACAATTAGACTCTACTGTGACGTTTACACAAAATTATTGACACTGCCTACTATATGGGAACAATAAATTGTTGTTTACTTTCTGTTAAAGATTTACTAAATAAAAAACAGATTAAAATTGAATCTAAAATAAATGAAGGGAATTCCAAATCGATTATTTTTTCAGAAGAAAGAGAATTTGTAATACCGGACTTCCAAAGAGAAATTAGATGGAAACGAGATCAGTTACTAACGCTAGTCTCTGATATTTCAAAAGGATCAAAGCTTTTGGGTAATATTATATTATCTTACAAGTCAGAAAAAAATGAATACCATATTCTAGATGGCCAACAAAGACTAACAGCAATAATCATTATAATAAACTATATTAAGCAAAAATTTGGAAAAGAGTTAGGTAATGAGTTTTTTAGTATATGTAATTTTTCATTACAATCATTACCAAGTTTTACCGTACTTCTAGAACATGAATTTAACTTGAAGAACTTCAATGATGATGATAGACAAATGTTGGAAGAAGAAGATGTATATAACCAGACAGAACGTTACAATCTCCTTTTTAATGCACTTGGAGATCGAAGTTGTTTGACCACGGCCAATAAAGCAAAAGACTTTTTAAGAAACTTGTATAAATGCGAATTGAATATTTTAATACAAGAAATGACAAGCACTGATATTGGTATTGAGTCATATCTAGATGTGAATATAAAAGGAATTAAGCTAGATAGAGAGGATATTTTTAAAGGTTATCTCTTTGATCATGTTGATAATCAAGTAATTTATGAAAAGTGGACAAAATTAAAAGCCTCATATTTATCTGTCAAAGAACCTATTTCGATAGATTTAATGACAATTATTAGATATGTAATGGAATCTACTATCTCTACATTAAATCTAGAGCAACATCCAAAATTTTCCGCACAATTTGAGCTTGAATCAGAAATAACATTACGTGAAACAGATACTTTTTATGAAGGAGATCATATTATTAAAGTTTTATGTGATTCTACGTACTGTATTAAAGTCATTGATCTTTCTCAAAAAATTATTGATTACTTCTCTTGTATTATAAATTCAAATGAAACCTCACAAAAATTTAAAGAATTCATAGGATTAGGCAATGAAATAAGTAACCACACATATCCGTTGCTATTTAATTTAAGTAGAAAGATAGCGAGAGATCCGGAAGATATTCCAAAAGCTATTTTGATAAAATATTTAATCAGCAATCTATTTATTGAAAAGAATAGCAAAAGCAAAAAGAAAGTAAAAGAATTATATACAGTTTACCTTTTTATGGTTGTTTTCATTATTTTCGTTGGAAAGAAAGATATTAAAAACTATCTGTCAATTTTACAAACAAATGAATGGAATGAAGAACTGATAAAGAAAATAATAGAGATTGTACGCGATCCTAGTGCAATAGGGTTACGTAAAATTAGAGCTTCGTATCAACCATTAAGCGAGTTGACAGAAGATATTAAAGATATTGATCAAGCACATAGATGTAAATCATTTGCCTCTATTTATAATTATTTCGAAATAGTAAATTCGGGACAAGAACCTGCTCATGTTAAAATAACAGACATAAAACAATTAAATGATTTTCTAAAAAATAATACAAAATATACGGTTGAACATTTTATAATAAATCAAAGTTCAAAATATGTTCCTGGTAATGGAAACGATACAGAAAAGTTTTATCCTAAAGAAATTGCAAAGCTTAATAAATCAATATTTAATTTTATTTTTATTAGTGACACTTTGAATAATAATCTAAATAATAAAATATTCCGAGATAAGATTACTGAATTGAAGAATAACTATGAAATTACTAGTTTTAACTATAATAACGATTTTATCTCTGTATGCGACTCTACTTTTTCGGATCTTAATAACCGGACCGAAGCAGAATTAGAGACTTACTTTAATGAGCAGTTCTTCGAGGAGTATCAAGATTTTACTAAAAAAATGCTAAATAAATTCATTATAAGACTTTGCCCGTCTAACTAATTTTTAACTGAATTTGTCGCTTATCTCGATGATATAACGTAATCAGCAAACTAGTATGTCAAAAAAATGATCCGAGATTTCAAGTGCTATAAAAATATTTACATAACATGAGGAGATCAATATATATACGACTTTTTCCGGTGCTTTGAGAACTAGCGGGGTTTTAGACAAAAGTTATAAAGTATAGAGGGGTCAATCTTGACCCCTCTATTAGTTTAAAGCCATCAGTTCAAT
>NZ_JARXXJ010000050.1:0-4369 GCF_029893935.1 Breznakia sp. PFB1-19 | reverse complement strand
AACAACGTTATGAATATCTGAAAAAGAAAACGTATAACCATTTTTATTCAACTGGTTATACGTTTAGTGCAATCCTTAACTTAATGACATTGGCTACTACTCCCCTTTTTTACTTATTCTTATCGATTCTTTTTCTTGAGACGGTACATACCAATAATAGAGGCCGACGCTAGCAATAGTAATGTTCCATATGTAATTGCATTGTTTACATCACCTGTTGCAATTGCAGGCAATCCTAAGATTGTCGTTGTTGGTTTTGGTTCTTCTTTAGTTGGTGTATCTACTTTTGGTTCTAATATTCTTGATGGTTTATCCTCTCCATCAACTACTGGTGCTTTTTTTGTATAGATCACATTAAATGTGTTATCTTCACCAACTGTAATTGTTAATGTCTCTTTATCGATACTTACAAATTCATACAATGCATCTTCCTTCAAGAAGCGTTTTGTATCAATATCTTTTGAAGCAATTTCTGTACCATCGATGAAAGTTTCCTCACTTGTATATGACCCAATGAAATGTTCATCTTCATTTGATTCTCCGATTTTATCTAACCAGAAGTTTACGAGATATCCTGTTTTTACTGGTTCATCTACTTTGTGATAAACAACCGCAAATACATTATCAGCATTCTTTGTGATTGTTACTGTATCTGTAAGTACTTCTGTTTTTTCTGGATCAAATGCATAACGTTCATCATCTACATATGCATTTGCATCTACGACATCATTGGATACTACACTTCCTACCTTGTATGTTATATCCGATTCCTTAAATCCAACAATGTTTGTTTCTGCTACGCTTTCATTGTAGTACATAACTTTGTATGTTGCACTTGCTCGTTTGTATACTATATTGCTTACATTTTCTGCATCATTTTCACTCAATACAAGTGTATCTTTATCAATTTCAACTGCATCTTCATCGATGATTTTTTGTAACTCATCGGTAATTAGAGCTCGTGCAGCACTATCTGAAATCGTAATTGTCGCACCTGGATTATAGTTCTTTGCTGTTGTAATGACACCTAGCGGTTCAAGACTTCCATCCACATTTTCCAAATAGTAAGCTAGTGTATATGATGTTTTCACGGATTCATAGTACACGTGGAATTGTAGTGGATTTGCACCATTTGCTTTCGTGACTACTTTTTCATATGCATCTACTACTGGATTTTTGCGTCGATATACTTCACCTAATTCCATATATGCATTAATTTGACTATCAAGCAGTGATTCTGATAATACATGTACATTTTCTCCACTTTGATTTTGATCAAATGTAATAATTGTTCCTGCATCAAATCTTGTTGATGATGGACTTGTTGTAATTGTTTTTTCTTCATTATCATCAAAGTGATATACGATTTGGTATGTCCCTTGATAACGTTTGTAGTAGATTTCTATTACGTTTGTCTTATTTTTCTCAATTGTTAACTGCGTTGTCGAATTAGATGATGTCTGACTTGGTAAATCTGCTAATTCATATAATTCATTTACGTATTTATGTAACATCTCTTGTGTTATATCTACAGTACTTCCATATTCAAGACGTACCGATTCATCACTTGCAATATGTTTACGTTGATGACTCTCTCTACCTTCAGTTACATCATAATAGTGTACTGTGTATTCATTTGAGTCTGCATTGTCATGTAATTGATAGATAATCGTTGCACTGTTATTTCCATCTGCTGCAGTTGTAAAGTTGGTACCTGCATCAACCACAGTATATGGTGCATGACTCATATCCATTCTATTTGGAAATCCATTAACATATGTATATGCATAGTCATTTTGCACATCGATATATGTACCAACTGGAACATTATTCATCACTTCACTATGCACTTCTGTATCCACTCCACTTGCATCATGTACCATATATCGAATATTTACATCTACATGCGTAATTCGTTTTTTATAAATTGCTGGAATCACATTCATTCCTTTTTGAATCACTAACTCACCGGATGGTTGTAGCTGTTCACCAAATCCAACGAAATCATAAATCTCGCCATTTGCTGTAACTGATGATTCTACAGAAACACTTGAATATGGTACTTTGGTTCCTACTGGATACAGAGTTTGTAACTCTCTTTCTTCAAGTACATCACCGAGGATAGAATCTTTGTAATAGACGAATTTATACATTCCTTGTTGGTACCAATACACTTGTGGTTCCTTATCCATCACGATCTTGTAATCTTGATCACCGATTGTATATGTAAGTTTTACATTTTCATTACTTACATCATTTGCTGAATACCAACCTTCATCAACTGTCCCATTTATTTTAACTTTATAGCTAAAACTCTGTTTGGTTTTGCTGATACCATTCAGTACATATTTCACATACGTAAGTCCATCTTTTACTTCATAAGATGCTCCACTAGCACTTGTAAAATATGTTTCTGGTTGATAAAGCACAAATGGCTCAGGTACTGCATCTGTAATCGTTCCTGCATTTCGTTTATATTCAGTTACAATTGCGTTATACACGTTTTTGCATATTGCATCAATTGTCGATTCACTTGCTGAGAAGTATTGTCCAAGAATTTCATCTTCACCAAGAATATTAGTTCCTATTCCCGCAATTGCTTTGATATCTTTTTCAGCACTTGAGTCCTTTGGAATGGAATACCCTAATGAATATACATTAGCAACTTTACGTAATGAAGCAGCTTGTGCATATGTTGCACTTCTTGTATCATCATCCGTTTTGCTTCCATCACCAGACAGGCGACGTTCTATCTCTTCTACTTCTTTGGTCTCACAAATAACAGCTGCACTTATGATACGTACTAATGTACTATTACGATTTTTATTCCATGTACATGTTCCATCACTTGTTTCATCTGTGCAGTTTTTTCCTGGGTAATAATAGTTTGATTTTTTATCCTTATCACCACCAGGTTTTAGTAGCCAACCATTTCTTATTAAATCCGAAACTGTATCTTTTTTTGTATAACGAATATTGCTATTTGACCAATATCCACGTTGTATAACTGCAGGTTGATCCTCACATGTTGGATCTAATTTTACATCTTTACGTATTGTCTCTTGTTTTGTATAAAGTGTTGGTTCGCCATCACCTAATAAGAATACGAAGTTTTGTACATTTCCATTTTTCGGATCCTTGAATTTGCTACCTTCATTATTTTTTTCAGTAAATGCTAACTCTGCATATTCAAGAGCTTCTTGAATATTGGTTCCTGTATCTACAGTTTTTCTAGAATAATCAGCATCTGGAAATGCGCTTGTTGCCATCCATTCATTTGTATGAATCGCATTTGATGCAAATGGAATAAGTTTCATATGAATTCCCGAATCTTTAAATTGCGTATAAAGTGCACTCACTAAATTTTTGACACCTTCTTTAGCGCTTTTATATTTATTTCCATCTGGATAATTCATACTTCCACTTGAATCAAGTAAAAATACAATATTGATGTGATCTGCTTTTACAGCAAGATCCTTGAGTGCTTGATAATCAAATTGAATCGTATATACACCCTCTGGATCATTTTCATCGCGAGTTAACGATTTTGTGAATGATACATCTTCATTATCCTTCACTAATTTTACAACTCCATCTGTTTCGACGACGCCATCAACACCGACACTTCCAAGTTTTTGTAATGCACCTGCCGCTTTTGTTTGACGGCTTGTCATAACAAATGTTCCACTAATCAATAACACACTAATAATTAAACCTATACAAATCCTCCTTATGCCTTCCTTACCTTTCATTTTTTATCCTCCCGCATACACTAACACTTTGAATGGATAGAAAAAAACAGTTCAAAGTGTTACACAATTGAACTGCATTAATAAAGATTATATAGTCGTAAAGGTACACTTCCCTTTACAGTTATTGGTACTTTTCTTTAACACACTATCACGAAAATTGATGGACTTCACACATCAAACCAATAAAGTTACTCCTTATTAACGCACACACACATGAATACTAATAAATAAGTATTCTATATATTTATTCTAAACTATCAATATTATGGTGTAAAGCGAGAAACTCGTTACTCCATATAAATTTCCACATTGTTTGATTGCTTTATATCATAATTTGAATTTACAAAATATATGATAAAAATACATAAAATATACGTATTTTAAAGGTGTTTTTTATAACTTAGAAAAAGCGCTACCCATTTGGATAACGCTTAAACACACACAACACAGTTTTAAAGAGTATTTAAAAGCACCTTGGGTTTGATATGGCTCTAAGAAAACTATGGGTCATTTATAACCACGCATCAATGTGACCTTTAAAGAAGTTTTGGGTGTTTGGATTAATACTGATATTTTTCATCGAAATTAAAAAATGCAATAGATTGTGTTTCTCAATT
>NZ_JARXXJ010000049.1:0-5050 GCF_029893935.1 Breznakia sp. PFB1-19 | reverse complement strand
CAAAACAAAGTAAAAGCCTGATTACTAATGTGTAACCAAGCTATATAGAATTCTTTATTTATTTCGCCTGTCTACTTGACAGGGGGTACATCACTGCGTAGTTGCTTTTTTTGTTGGTTGTTTGCGTTTCGGTTTTGGATTCTTATTACGATTTTGCATCTCTTCAATTGCTTCTACCGAGTTCAAAATAACTGGGATTACAATTGGATTACGATGTGTTTTTTCATATAAGAATGGTTCAAGAGTACGACGTACCGTATTCTTAATTCCACCAAAGCTTACTTTTCCTTGCATATATTCTTTTAAAGCTTCATATACAACTTGTTCAGCTTCTTTTAGTAAAGACTGTGAATCTTTAATGAAGACAAAACCACGAGTAACTAGTACTGGTTTTGAGATGATTTTGTTTTTACGTGAATCAATTGGAATGATAACAGAAACAAGTCCACTATCACCAAGGATTTGACGGTCTTTTAAGACAGCTGTAGAAATACCAGAACTATCATTACCATCAACGTAAATATCATCTGCATCAAAGCGTAAAGAACTTCTAAACATCTTGTGATCACGTAAGACAAGAACATCACCGTTTGCACATATAAAGATGTTTTCTTTAGGAATACCTGTTTCCATTGCACTAGCAGCATGTTGTTTTAACATTTTGTATTCACCATGTGCAGGCATAAAGTATTTTGGTTTCATCAATTGAAGCATTAATTTTTGTTCTTCACTTGATGCGTGACCTGTAGTATGTAAGTTATTTAAAATTGAATTTGTCAGTACATTTGCACCATGACGATACAATTTATTAATTACTGTATTAACACTTTGGTTGTTTCCAGGAATTGGACTACTTGAGAAAATAATCGTGTCGCTTGGTTGCAAGCGAATGTGTCGATGTGTTCCTGCAGCAATTCTTGATAAAGCAGCAAGAGGTTCTCCTTGTGATCCAGTACAAACAATACATGTTTTACTTGCGGGGTAGTGATTGAGTTGATCAGGTGATAACAAGTTTGCATCTTTGATTTTGATTTTTCCTTGTTTTCTTGCAACTTCTAACACATTTTCCATCGAGCGACCAAACACAGCAACTTTACGTCCGCATGCGATAGCAGCTTCTAATATTTGTGCTAAACGGTAAACGTTTGAAGCAAATGTCGCTACAATGATACGTCCATCAGTTTTCTTAAAGATGTCTAAGATTTGACCAGCAACCTTCTTTTCTGAGATTGAAAATCCTTCAACTCCAGAGTTTGTAGAATCACTAAGTAATAAATCTACACCGATTTGTCCGATGTATGCCATCTTTTGGTATTCTGAGTTCGTACCGACAGGTGTTAAGTCAAATTTAAAGTCTCCTGTAGTAACAATTCTTCCGTTATCCGTATTTACGATAATTCCAAGTGAATCTGGAATTGAGTGTGTCGTATCAAAGAATCCTGCAGTAAAGTGTTTTGTCTTTACTTTTGAATCACTATTGATGTGACGTATTTTCACATTTCGCAATTTTCTTTCATCAAGTTTCTTTTGAATTAAAGCACTTGCAAATAGTGGTGCGTATATTGCATCAATTTGCACATGCTGTAATAAATAGGGAATTCCACCAATGTGGTCTTCATGACCATGGGTGATAATTAAGTATTTCTTTTTCTTATTGTTTTCGACTAAGTGTTGAAAGTCAGGGATGACAGCATCCACTCCTAACAACTCTTCATCTGGAAAACGCACTCCAGCATCGATAATCAAGATTTCATTACCTTGTTCGATACAGTACATATTTTTTCCAACCTCGCCTAAACCCCCTAGTGCGTACACTAAGGTGTCAGTATTTCTAATCTTATGAAACCTATTATCGTTTTGTTGGTTTGTTTGTTTGGATTGCGTTTTCGGTGTTTGTTTCTTTTCGTTCATTTACTTCTCCTTCTAACACCTTTTGACTTCAAGTATTATAGCATACTCTGTCAAATTGCACATGATTTTCGCATAAATTTGCATAAAAAAAGCATAAGTTAGATTTAGCTTATACTTTATATTGGTGAATTATTCAATCACAATTGGATCATGTAATGTTTCTGGGCCTTGATCTTCCTTGATGTGATCATAGAATAGGGTGCCATCTAAATGGTCCATTTCGTGCTGAAGTACGATAGCTGTATAACCACGCGCCCGAATACGAACATCCTTTTTTTGTAGATAATCGTATGCTTCGATGGTAATGCGTGCATGTCTTGGTACAATCCCTTGGTGCACTTCTTCAACAGATAAACATCCTTCGCCATTTGCTAGATAACTATCTTGCTCAGAATGGCTGATGAGTTTTGGGTTGATTAGTGCATATTGTTCCACAATTTCATCTTCTTCACCTCGAAGTACGACAGCTAACATACGCTTTTTTTGTGCAACTTGGATTGCAGCTAATCCAACTGCTGGTTTAAATCCCTCATTTTCTATCTTTTCTTCATCTGTAGATTCACATACATATTGGTAAAGTGCTTGAATTAGCGCTTCATCTTCTTTTGATAAAGGGAAACTGACTTCTTCAGACACCTCACGGATTCGTGGATCTGAATCAAGTATAATATCTTTTATTGTTAATCGCATATAATATTTCTCCTACTGTTGTATTTTACGCAATTCTTTAAAATTTGCAAAGCATTTTGACATATTAATTTAAAAATATGTATTTATAGTGTAAAATGTAGTGCAGGTGATAAAGTGAAAAAATTAGGAAAGTTATTTAGTCTTAAGATGCCGCCTATGTATGATCGATGGATCCATGCGGCTGTTATTATATTAATCTTCTTTGGAACTATCATGGTCGTTTCAACAAGTGTTGGGATGAGTGCACAATCTCCCAATATTGTAAGAAACACGATTATTAAACAAGTGTTGTTTTTAATCATTTCGTATTTTGCGATGGTAAAAGTAGCTAGAGTTTTTCAATTGTGGCTACGAAATAAGAATTTCTTACAAGTACTCGATGTTGTTGGTGTGCTAGTTGCAGCACTTTTGGTATTTGTTGTACTGTTTTCAACACCAGTAAATGGAGCGAAGTCTTGGATTCAACTACCTGGGGGATTGGGTACAATTCAACCAAGTGAGTTTGCAAAAGCCTTTTTAATTGTGTATATGGGAGTAAATATCTATCATATTGGACCACAAAGAAAAACGCTTATGCAAATTATTTTTCGACCAACATTTTTCTTTATTGTGTTTGCATTATTAATTATTGCACAGCCTGACTTTGGTACAATTGTTGTTTTGACAATGATTTTCTTGATTTGTAATATTGTACCAAGCCACTTTAAACTAAGTGGCATTCAAACCTTATGTAAAATTGCACTAGGATGTATTGTTGTTGGTCTTGCCTTTAGTATGACGCATTTTGGTATTACCGTATTAGAGAAATTACTAGGTGCAGATAACTATCAACTTGCGCGTTTTATAAATGCGGACAATCCATTTACGCAAATCTTTGGAACTGGATATAACTTAACCTATAGTTTGTATGCGATTGCCAATGGGGGAATCACTGGTTTAGGTCTAGGACAAAGTGCACAAAAATATGGATATTTACCAGAAGCAGAAACGGACTTCATTTTACCAGTAACAATCGAAGAACTTGGACTTTTTGGTTTACTAGTCATTGTAATTGGATATGGAATTATACTATATCGTCTTTTCTATTTTGCAAAACGTGCAGCAGATGATGGAACACGAATGATTTTAGTTGGTACTGCTGTGTACTTATCAATTCACTTTATTTTAAATGTTGGAGGTGTAAGTGCGTTTTTACCACTAACCGGAGTTCCACTCTTATTTATTTCAAGTGGAGGTAGTTCACTTCTATCTATTATGGTATTAATGGGTGTGTGCCAGTCGATTATTTCACTGATACGACGCCAAAGAAAGAGGGTATTACGATAATGCGAGTATGTGCGGGGAAACATGGCTCAAGACGTTTAGAGTCTTTAAAAGGAGATCTTACTAGACCTACTGGTGATAAAGTAAAAGAAGCAATCTTTTCAAGTATTGGACCATACTTTGATGGTGGAGTTATGCTTGATTTATTTGGTGGTAGTGGAGGAATGGCACTGGAAGCTATATCACGGGGAATGGATTATGCATTCATTTGTGATAAGAATAAAGCAGCTATCCAAGTAATTAAAAAGAATATAGAAATCTTACATGAACAAGCCAATACAAGTGTTATGCAAGCAGATTATCACAAAGTATTGCCTTGCTTAAAAAACGAAAGGTTTCGTTTGGTTTATTTAGACCCTCCATATGCAATGCATGTATATGAAGAAATTATGGAGTATCTACAAGAAAATAAAATGTTAACAGATGATGCATATGTCATTTGTGAAAGCGATAGTAAAGTTGATTTACCAGTGCGTATAGGTACATTAGAAAAATACAAAGAAAAAGTATATGGTAAATCAAAAATACATATGTATAAAGGAGTAAGTGAATGAAAAAAGCAATTTATCCAGGAAGCTTCGATCCGATAACAAAGGGGCATTACGATATTATTGAACGTTCTAGTAAAGTGTTTGATGAAGTCGTGATTGTCTTAATGAAAAATCCGGATAAAAAGGCATTGTTCACAATTGAAGAACGAATTGAAATGATTAAGCAAACGTGTGCAAATCTTCCTAATGTTACAGTTGATGTTGGAGAAGGATTGACTGTACACTATGCAAAAAAACAAAATGCTAAAGTTATGATTCGTGGAATACGTGCTGTACAAGATTATGAATATGAACTTCGTAATGCTACTGCAAACATGTGGTTAGATGCGGATATTGAAACTTGTTTCTTTATGGCAAAACCTGAATATTCTTTTTTATCAAGCAGTTCAGTTAAAGAAATTGCTAGCTTTGGTGGAGATGTCAGTAAGTTTGTCGATCCATATGTAATAAAGAAACTAAAAGAAAAGTTTGATACTAAGAACTGATGTACCCCCTGTCAAGTAGACAGGCGAAATAAATAAAGAATTCTATATAGCTTGGTTACACATTAGTAATCAGGCTTTTACTTTGTTTTG
>NZ_JARXXJ010000048.1:0-5155 GCF_029893935.1 Breznakia sp. PFB1-19 | reverse complement strand
GGCACGGTTGAGATAACCGATGCGAAAAAGAAGTGATTAGATCTTTTAAAACTGAATAGGAAACGTCAATTTCGAAACAAAAATTCACGGAAAACAAAAACAACTAAAAACACGCAAAGTCGTGTTCATATGAGCAAATCAAATGGAGAGTTTGATCCTGGCTCAGGATGAACGCTGGCGGCATGCCTAATACATGCAAGTCGAACGAAGCGTCCCAATGAATAATGAAAAGCTTGCTTGGAGTTATGATTTGGATTTGCGCTTAGTGGCGAACGGGTGAGTAACACGTGAGTAACCTACCGTAGTGACTGGGATAACTATTGGAAACGATAGCTAATACCGGATAGGTAAATGATAGGCATCTATTATTTATTAAAGCAGCGTTTGCTGCACACTATGATGGACTCGCGGTGCATTAGTTAGTTGGTGAGGTAACGGCTCACCAAGACGATGATGCATAGCCGACCTGAGAGGGTGACCGGCCACATTGGGACTGAGACACGGCCCAAACTCCTACGGGAGGCAGCAGTAGGGAATTTTCGTCAATGGGGGGAACCCTGAACGAGCAATGCCGCGTGAGCGAAGAAGGATTTCGGTCTGTAAAGCTCTGTTGTGAAGGAAGAACGCCTGGTACAGGAAATGGTATCAGGGTGACGGTACTTCACCAGAAAGCCACGGCTAACTACGTGCCAGCAGCCGCGGTAATACGTAGGTGGCAAGCGTTATCCGGAATTATTGGGCGTAAAGGGAGCGTAGGCGGTTTAATAAGTCTGAAGTTAAAGGCAGTGGCTCAACCATTGTATGCTTTGGAAACTGTTAGACTAGAGTGCAGAAGAGGCAAGTGGAATTCCATGTGTAGCGGTAAAATGCGTAGATATATGGAGGAACACCAGTGGCGAAGGCGGCTTGCTGGTCTGCAACTGACGCTGAGGCTCGAAAGCGTGGGGAGCAAATAGGATTAGATACCCTAGTAGTCCACGCCGTAAACGATGAGAACTAAGTGTTGGAGGAATTCAGTGCTGCAGTTAACGCAATAAGTTCTCCGCCTGGGGAGTATGCACGCAAGTGTGAAACTCAAAGGAATTGACGGGGGCCCGCACAAGCGGTGGAGTATGTGGTTTAATTCGAAGCAACGCGAAGAACCTTACCAGGCCTTGACATCCCAAGCAAAGATATGGAGACATATTGGAGGTTATCTTGGTGACAGGTGGTGCATGGTTGTCGTCAGCTCGTGTCGTGAGATGTTGGGTTAAGTCCCGCAACGAGCGCAACCCTTGTCTTTAGTTACTAACATTAAGTTGAGGACTCTAGAGAGACTGCCGGTGACAAACCGGAGGAAGGTGGGGATGACGTCAAATCATCATGCCCCTTATGGCCTGGGCTACACACGTACTACAATGGCAGTTACAAAGAGCAGCGAACTCGCGAGAGCAAGCAAATCTCATAAAGGCTGTCTCAGTTCGGATTGGAGTCTGCAACTCGACTCCATGAAGTCGGAATCGCTAGTAATCGTAGATCAGCATGCTACGGTGAATACGTTCTCGGGCCTTGTACACACCGCCCGTCAAACCATGGGAGTTGGTAATACCCGAAGCCGGTGGCATAACCTGTTTACAGGAGTGAGCCGTCGAAGGTAGGATCGATGACTAGGGTTAAGTCGTAACAAGGTATCCCTACGGGAACGTGGGGATGGATCACCTCCTTTCTAAGGAGAAAGTACACAACTTTGTTTCGAGCATATTGAAAGTTTCCTATTTAGTTTTGAAAGACTTAGTCTTTCGAAAAAAGAAGTTAGATCTTTGAAAACTGAATAACAGAAGACATTAGAGAAGAAGAATGTTATATAACATGAGTCTTTTCGAATAGTTTGTAAGATAAAATCGAGAAAAACAGTCGTTACGTTTATTTGAAGAAATAAAATGTAACAACAACAGTCTCTGATATGAAAATATTAGAAAAAACAAGACAGTTATCGAAAAATACGCTATAAACAAACACACTAAATTTTGAAGAAATTGGTAAGTGATTAAGTTAATAAGGGCGTACGGTGGATGCCTTGGCACTATGAGCTGAAGAAGGACGCAACTAACGGCGAAACGCGTCGGGGAGTGGTACGTACACAACGATCCGGCGATATCCGAATGGGGGAACCCAGTGGAAGTAATGATCCACTATCCATAAGTGAATACATAGCTTATGAGAGAGCAACCTAGGGAATTGAAACATCTTAGTACCTAGAGGAAAAGAAAACAACAGTGATTCCCAGAGTAGCGGCGAGCGAAATGGGAGCAGCCCAAACCGACTATGAGTCGGGGTAGTAGGACTGCGACGTGGGATTTTATGATGTTAGTAGAATGGCATTGAAAGGCCAACCGTAGAGGGTGCAAGTCCCGTATACGAAAACAAAGTAAACCCTAGCAGTATCCTGAGTACGGCGAGACACGAGAAATCTTGTCGGAATCAGCCAGGACCATCTGGCAAGGCTAAATACTACATAGTGACCGATAGTGAACCAGTACCGTGAGGGAAAGGTGAAAAGAACCCCGGGAGGGGAGTGAAATAGAACCTGAAACCGTATGCTTACAAGAAGTCAGAGCCCGTTAAAGGGTGATGGCGTGCCTTTTGTAGAATGAACCGGCGAGTTACCATATCGTGCGAGGTTAAGTAGAAAATACGGAGCCGAAGCGAAAGCGAGTCTTAATAGGGCGGAAGTACGATTTGGTAGACCCGAAACCAGGTGATCTATCCATGACCAGGTTGAAGTTGAGGTGAAACTCAATGGAGGACCGAACCGACTATCGTTGAAAAGCTAGCGGATGAGTTGTGGATAGCGGAGAAATTCCAATCGAACCTGGATATAGCTGGTTCTCCTCGAAATAGCTTTAGGGCTAGCGTCGAAGTTGAGTCGTATGGAGGTAGAGCACTGAAAGTATGATGGCCCCATCTCGGGGTACTGATTATTATCAAACTACGAATGCCATAATGATATATTCGGCAGTCAGACTGTGGGTGATAAGGTCCATGGTCAAAAGGGAAACAGCCCAGATCACCAGCTAAGGTCCCAAAATGTATGCTAAGTGGAAAACGATGTGGGGATGCACAGACAACTAGGAGGTTGGCTCAGAAGCAGCCATCCTTTAAAGAGTGCGTAACAGCTCACTAGTCGAGTGACCCTGCGCGGAAAATGTACCGGGGCTAAGCATACTACCGAAGCTGTGGATTCGTATCTTTTAGATATGAGTGGTAGAGGAGCGTTCCATTCGTCGTTGAAGCTGTACCGTAAGGAGCAGTGGAGAGTATGGAAGTGAGAATGCCGGTGTGAGTAGCGAGATGTAGGTGAGAATCCTACACACCGATAGCCTAAGGTTTCCAGGGGAAGGTTCGTCCGCCCTGGGTAAGTCAGGACCTAAGATGAGGCCGAAAGGCGTAGTCGATGGACAACAGGTTGATATTCCTGTACCCGCGTAAAAATGATGGAGTGACGGAGACGGTTAGTATATGCCACTTAATGGATTGTGGTCTAAGCGAGGTAGCTTGTATGTAGGAAAATCCGCATACTATAAGGCGAAGGCGTGATGGGGAAGCGAAAGCATTCGTGCGAGTAGTGAAGTATATGATACCGGCTTCCAAGAAAAGCTTCTAGTATTAATTTTATGACGGCCTGTACCGAAACCGACACAGGTGGGCAAGGCGAGAAGCCTGAGGTGAGCGAGAGAACTGTTGCCAAGGAACTCGGCAAAATGGTCCCGTACGTTCGCAAGAAGGGACGCTCTATTTATAGAGCCGCAGTGAATAGGCCCAAGCGACTGTTTATCTAAAACACAGCTCTCTGCTAAGTTGAAAGACGACGTATAGGGGGTGACTCCTGCCCGGTGCTGGAAGGTTAAGGGAATCTGTTAGAGCTAGACTCGAAGCAGTGCACTGAAGCCCCAGTGAACGGCGGCCGTAACTATAACGGTCCTAAGGTAGCGAAATTCCTTGTCAGGTAAGTTCTGACCCGCACGAAAGGAGTAACGATTTGGGCGCTGTCTCGGCAGCAGACTCGGTGAAATCTTAGTACCTGTGAAAATGCAGGTTACCCGCAACTAGACGGAAAGACCCCATGGAGCTTTACTGTAGCTTGATATTGAGTTTTGATTAAACATGTACAGGATAGGTGGGAGACGTTAAAGCATGCACGCCAGTGTATGTGTAGTCACTGTTGGGATACCACCCTTGTTTAATTGAAATTCTAACCACGTACCGTGATCCGGTACTGGGACCGTGTCAGGTGGGCAGTTTGACTGGGGCGGTCGCCTCCTAAAGAGTAACGGAGGCGCCCAAAGGTATGCTCAGATTGGTTGGAAATCAATCGACGAGTGCAATTGCAGAAGCATGCTTGACTGTGAGTCCTACAAGACGAGCAGGGACGAAAGTCGGGAATAGTGATCCGGCGGTACCGAATGGAAGGGCCGTCGCTCAACGGATAAAAGCTACCCTGGGGATAACAGGCTGATCTCGCCCAAGAGTTCACATCGACGGCGAGGTTTGGCACCTCGATGTCGGCTCATCGCATCCTGGAGCTGAATTCGGTTCCAAGGGTTGGGCTGTCCGCCCATTAAAGCGGTACGCGAGCTGGGTTCAGAACGTCGTGAGACAGTTCGGTCCCTATCTGTTGTGGGCGTAGGAAATTTGAGGAGAGCTGTCCTTAGTACGAGAGGACCGGGATGGACCTACCTCTGGTGCACCAGTTGTCGTGCCAACGGCATAGCTGGGTAGCTAAGTAGGGAAAGGATAAGCGCTGAAGGCATCTAAGCGCGAAGCCCCCTCCAAGATGAGATTTCCCATACGTAAGTAGTAAGACCCCTTAAAGACGATAAGGTTGATAGGCTAGAGATGGAAGTGTAGCGATACATGGAGTTGACTAGTACTAATCGGTCGAGGACTTAATCACAATACGAAAAGATAGTGGTATATAAACCTCTAGAAAATGTTAACTGTTATTTAGTTTTGAAGGAACTAACCTTCTAGATCTGGTGATGATGGCAAAGTGGACACACCTGTTCCCATCTCGAACACAGAAGTTAAGCACTTTAACGGCGACGATAGCTTGGCCTGCCCAAGTGAAAATAGCAAATCGCCAGTTGATTAGACATCCATTTCGGGTGTCTTTTTT
>NZ_JARXXJ010000047.1:0-5566 GCF_029893935.1 Breznakia sp. PFB1-19 | reverse complement strand
ATGGTTTTTGAATATATTAGCACATAAAAAAGCTTCAATTCATCGAATAATATGCATTTAACCACTTGTGTTGCACTTAGTTTGAAAATTGAGCTATTGTAAGAAAGGTGAAACTTTATGAAAATAACATAAAATTAGAAGCTGTTGCTTCATATTTGAGAAGGTAATCATAAAAATCCCTAATTCGAAAATGAACTTTATGAATTAAATGAAAATAAATCTTGCTTTGTGACAGAATGAATGAAAAAATATGTGATTCACCTGTGGAAAAGAGTTTTTTTGTATAACAAAGTATGATAGAATTAATGTTAAGTAAGGATGGAGGTTAAGCGATGCAGGCAAAACAGTATTATGCTAGTTTGGAATTAGCAGATGATGAGCTACGCTTGATTATAGGGGAATTCTATATGTCGCGGTTCAATCCATTAAAAGTTGAACGCGTCAAGACCGACGGAATACAAAAGAAACGAATTGTGAACCAAACAGTTGTTGCTGCTTCAATTGTAACAATGTTGGATGCAGTGGAGAAAAGTTTAGGTTTTCGCCTAAAAAGTATTATTTTGTGTATACCTTCAGCAGATGTGAAATGCATTAAGCGAAGAGTAAACGTGCCAATTGAAGAAGGCAGTCGTAGAATCCGTACAAGTCATGCACGTTTAGGAATAGAAAAAGCGATCGATTCATTCCAAATTGATGGATATGAATTTGTAAATATAGGTGCAATCACATATATAAATGGAGGTATTGCTTCTCGATCATTACCTGTTGATGAACGCTCAGAAACGTTAACAATGGATATTGATTTTATTTGTGCAAAACAGGAAGTAGTTCATGAATTTGTCTTGTGTGTAGAAAATGCGGGACTACGAGTAGCTGATATTTGTTTAGATACATATGCGATTGCTGAAGAAGCAGCAATTATTGAAGGATCGATGGACAAATATGTTGTGCTCACAAATTTTGAAAAGTACGATACCGATTTAGCGTTATTTTACAAAGGTCGATTTATGGGATGTGAATCTCTAGGGTTTGGTTATGAGAGACTTGCACAAGTAATTCGTCGTAAATTTAGACTTACAGAGAAAGAAGCGACAGATTTATTAAAAGAGTCAGCGATTTTCCCAACATATGAAAGAGATGATTCTATCATCTATATTTACAGTGAAAAAGAAGAGTATCGCGAAATTACGCGAAAAGAAATATATAGTGCAATTGAAGAAGAATTGCAACATTGGATTGTTGGTGTCAATGAAGCCAATGAGATGATTGCTCAAACTGGACAAGCACGTATGGTGCTAGCTGGTTCGGGAGCAGATATCTTAGGTATGGAAAGTATAAAAGATCGATTCATCTTGGATTGTTCAGTTTACATTCCTTCAACGATAGGAACAAGAAGAAGTTGTTACAGTGCAGTGCTTGGAGCAATTTATACGCATAAGAAATTGCAAGCACTTGTACATATGCAAAGTGAAGGTGTTGAAATTTCAACCGAAAGTGTGCGTCAGTTACAAAAAGAAGACGACAATGCATTCACGAAGAAGTTAAAGAAAATTTTATTAAACAAATAGGAAAGAGAGGGAAACTCAGGATGAGTGATAATGAATTCAAGAAAGTAGTTACAATAAAGGTCTTCGGAGTCGGAGGCGGTGGATGTAACGCTGTGAATCGTATGGTTAATGAAGGTGTACAAGGAGTTGAATTCTTTGTCGCTAATACAGACTTACAAGTACTTAATACTTCTCCAGTAGAAAACAAAATTGTACTTGGTATGGGAGTAACAAAAGGTCAAGGAGCTGGTAGTGATCCAGAAGTTGGACGCAAAGCTGCTTTAGAAACAGAAAATGAAATTCGCGAAGCGATTAAAGGTAGTGACATGGTGTTCATTACTGCAGGTCTTGGTGGAGGTACTGGAACTGGTGCTGCACCATTATTTGCGAAAATTGCAAAAGAAGAAGGAGCTTTAACGGTTGGTATTGTTACAAAACCTTTCAGTTTTGAAGGTGGAACGAGAATGAAACAAGCCGAAATGGGATTAACAGAACTTAAAGAAAGTGTTGACTCATTAATTATCGTTTCAAACAATAACCTATTAGAAGTGATTGGACGTAAACCATTAATTGAAGCATTTGAAGCGGCAGATAATGTACTTCGTCAAGGTGTGCAAACAATTACCGATTTAATTGCTGCACCAGCACTTATTAACTTGGACTTCGCTGATGTTAAAACAACAATGATGGACCAAGGAAAAGCATTAATTGGTGTGGGTATGGCTGATGGTGAAGATAAAGCAAAAGTTGCTGCTGATAAAGCCATTCAATCACCATTACTAGAAGCGAAAATTACAGGTGCGAAAAAAGCAATCATTAACATCACTGGTGGTGAAAACGTAAGTTTATATGATGCAGACGACGCAACTGAATATATTAAGGAAGCTGCAGGAGGAGATATCGATACGATTTTTGGGGTAGCGATCAATCCAGCACTTCAAGATAAGATTATTGTTACGGTAATCGCAACTGGCTTTGCTGATGAAGTAAAAGCAAAACCAGAAAAGAAAGTGGATGAACGTCCAATCGAAACATTTGATTTTACAGCTCGTCAACGTGAAACGGTACAACCAACACGTACAAACGAAGTAGAAATCGAAGAGATTGAAGACGATAGCATTCCAGTATTCTTCAAAAAAAGAAACTAAAAATGGGGGGAACTCCATTTTTATATTGTAAAAATGTCAATGAAAGAAAATAAGGGGGATTCATAATGACAGAAAAGACGAATAATTTACTTATTCAAATTGATGAAAAGCCATCACCGAAGATTTGGGCTTTTCTGAGTGTGCAACATGTGTTTGCCATGTTTGGAGCAACAATTCTTGTACCAATCTTGACAGGATATCCTGTATCTGTAGCAATCTTTGCTTCAGGAATTGGAACACTGATTTACATCTTTTGTACCAAAGCGAAAGTTCCTGTATATTTAGGAAGTTCATTTGCCTATATTGGTGCCGTAAATTCAGCAGTTCTTTCTATGAATGGAGATATCTCAGCAGCACAAACTGGACTAATGCTAGTAGGTGTAATTTATGTGGGAGCTGCACTGCTTATAAAAGTGATTGGTAAAAACTGGGTTGATAAGTTATTGCCACCAATTGTAATTGGTCCGATGATTGCGGTTATTGGATTAGGACTTGCAGGAAGTGCAGTTGGGAATGCTGGATTTACTGTGGATGGAACACTAGGGCAAATGACAGTGGCGATTATTACCTTCCTTGCTGCTGCATTAATTTCGACGAAAGCAAAAGGATTCTTGAAAATCGTCCCATTCTTGTGTGCGATTATTATCGGATATGTAGCTGCACTTGTACTTCCGATGGTAGGTGTTGCAATTACGGTAACTGTTGCAATAGTACTTGTTGGATTGTATTTTGCAGTTTTTAAAACAAGTGGGTTATACAAATTAATTCCATTTGTAGTTGCGACTGTATTAGCAGTACTTGCAATGTTGTTCTTGCCAGTTGATGGGTTTGGAGGAGCGATTGTAGATTTCTCACCATTTGAAACAGCGAAGTTATTTGAAGTGCCTGCATTTGCATTTCCATTTGCACTAGGAGACTTCAAACAATATAACTTATATTTTGGACCTGAAACACTTGCGATGCTACCAGTTGCAATTGTTACAATTTCAGAACACATTGGTGATCACACGGTTTTAGGAAAAATTTGTGGAAAAAATTTCTTAAAAGATCCTGGGTTAGATCGCACCTTAACTGGAGATGGTGTAGCTACTGCAGTTAGTGCATTTATTGGGGGACCAGCCAATACTACATATGGAGAAAATACTGGGGTTATTGGTATGACACGTATTGGTTCTGTTTATGTAATTGGTGGCGCTGCATGTTTTGCAATCGCATTATCGTTTTGTGGATATGTTAGCGCGGCAATTCAAACGATCCCTAATTGTGTACTTGGTGGTATGGGAATTATGCTATATGGAGTTATCGCAAGTAATGGATTACGTGTACTTGTAGATAACCAAGTCGATTTCTCAAAACAAAGAAACTTAATTATCGCTAGTGCAATGCTTGTTGTTGGTCTTGGTGGAGCTGTTTTCTCATTAGGTGGAGCTGCAACATTATCGGGGACTGCATTAAGTGCGCTAGTTGGAGTTATCTTAAACTTAATCTTGCCAAAAGCAGATGATGAACACGTAGTTGAATTATAAAACGAAGGAGAGTTGTGTAGCTCTCTTTTCTTTATGTGTGATAGAATGATGAAAAGAGAGGGATATTATGAATAAAAGAATTGCATTATTGGTATATCCAGCGTTTAGTATGCAAGAAATATCAAATTTAAGTTATGTATTACGTTGGAATAGTGATACATTTACTGATATTATCGCAACAAGTAAAGAAGTTGTAACAAGTGAAGAGGGTATACAGGTTATGCCTAATAAAACAGTAGATGAGTTTTCTGTTAATGATTATGATTGTTTGGTATTATCGGGATGTAGTGATTTTCGTATAGCATTACGAGATCAAAAGCTCAAAGCGTTTTTAGAAAGTTTAAAAGACACGCAGGATTTTTTGATTGGTGCAATTTGTGCAGGTCCAGTATTTCTTGCGCAAGCAGGTTTATTGAAAGGGAAAAAGTATACGGATTCTTTATTTGCAGAAATGCATGAATTACTTCCTTTTATAGAAGCGGATAATTTTGTTGCTGCACCTGTTGTTGAAGATGGAAACATCGTTACTGCAAATGGAAGTGCATTTAATGCATTTGCAGTACATATAGCTAGACGACTTGGGTATATACTTCCAGATAAAATTATGTCTGGCTATATTGATGATTATAAGGAAGAAGATTATGTTCATCATTTACCTGAAGAAGGACTGAAGGAGTTTATCGAAGAGTTTGCTGATATAATTGAAAGTAAGTCAATATAATACAAAAAAGGCTATCCATTTGGATAGCCTGTTCATTTAACTTGGTGCCCGAGACCGGAGTCGAACCGGTACGATATCACTATCGGCGGATTTTGAGTCCACTGCGTCTACCAATTTCACCACTCGGGCAACTGTTAATTATTATATATGAGATGATTCAATTGTGCAACAACAAACATGTGATTGGTGGAAGAAAATGCGAAAACTTTGGAATTTTTGGATGGATAATACTTATAAATTGTGTTATTATGAATAAGCACCTTACAAAATAGTAAATATTTCCATTTGTTGAAAATATTGTGTTGACACTGTGGTGCGTAAATGATATTATCAACAGGCACTGCTCAAGAAAAGCCTTCTATTCTATAGAATAGAAGAAAGTTAATTTAAGTATAAATTAGTAATTGACATTGAGTGGTTGAAATGATAATATCAATTAGGCTTGCTCATAACTTTGAGATGACAAAACAACTGAAATAAAGTTAAAAAAAGTCGTTGACATGAATATGTGTGAGTGGTATTATTAACGGGCACGGTTGAGATAACCGATGCGAAAAAGAAGTGATTAGATCTTTTAAAACTGAATAGGAAACGTCAATTTCGAAACAAAAATTCACGGAAAAC
>NZ_JARXXJ010000046.1:0-5986 GCF_029893935.1 Breznakia sp. PFB1-19 | reverse complement strand
ACAGCAATGTGGTCTTTAAAGAACTTTGGGGTGCCTAGCACCCCATGTTATTTTAAATCAAATTTCTGACTCACCCCAAGTTATTTTGGTGTGCCCAAATACTGATGATACCTCCAGGAAATATGGTCTATTTTGTTCCGTTGTAAGCTTTTACTAAGATTGCTTCCATGTCTTCAACAAGTGGAAGTCTTGGGTTAGCAGGCGTACATTGGTCTTCATAAGCAAGCATTGCCATTTCATGAACTGAATCCATCCATGCTTTTTCGTCAACACCTTGTGCTTTGAAGTTGTTAGCAATTCCAACTTCTGCAAGTAAATCTTCAACAGCTTGTGCTAATTTTTCAACACCATCTGCTGTATCTTTTACATCTAAACCGATTAAACGTGCGATTTCTGCATATTGTTCGTCAGCTTTGTAGTAGTTGTATTTTGGCCATAAAGATAATTTTGATGGTTTTGTTCCATTGTAACGAATTACATATGGAAGTAAGATTGCGTTCGTACGTCCGTGAGGTACGTGGTGAACTCCACCAATTTTGTGAGCCATAGAGTGACACATTCCTAAGAATGCATTTGCGAATGCCATACCAGCCATTGCTGATGCATTGTGCATTTTTTCTCTAGCTTCAGGATCGTTTTTACCATTTTTAACAGCTCTTGGTAAGAATTTGAATACTGCTTGGATAGCTTGTGTAGCAAGACCGTTTGTGTAGTCACTTCCTAATACTGCAACTAATGCTTCAAGGGCGTGAGTAAGAACGTCCATACCTGTGTCAGCAGTAACTGATGCAGGTAATCCCATTGTGAATGCTGGGTCAATGATTGCCACGTTTGGTGTTAATGCATAGTCAGCTAATGGGTATTTTTTGTTGTTTGCTTTGTCAGAAATAACCGCAAATGGAGTTACCTCAGAACCTGTACCACTTGTAGTTGGCACACAAACTAAACGAGCTTTTTGTCCTAATTTAGGGTATTGGAATGCACGTTTACGAATATCCATGAATTTTTGTTTTAAGTCAAAGAAGTTTGTTTCTGGTGCTTCATAGAATAACCACATACCTTTTGCAGCATCCATTGGAGAACCACCACCAAGTGCAACGATTACATCTGGTTGGAATGAACGCATGATTTCAACACCTTTGTTAACTGTTGTAATATCTGGATCAGGTTCAACATCACAGAACAATTGTACTTTTACATTATTGTCACGAGCCATCAATTGTTTTATTACTTTATCTACATATCCTAAGTCAACCATTGCTTTATCTGTAACGATCATTACACGGTTAACATCTTCCATGTCTCTTAGGTATTCGATTGAATCTCTTTCAAAGTAAATTTTTGAAGGTACTTTAAACCATTGCATATTGTTTTTACGTCTCCCTACTTTTTTCACGTTAATTAAGTTAAGTGGTCCTACGTTATCTCCTACAGAGTTACGTCCATAAGATCCACAACCAAGTGTTAATGAAGGAATGAATGCATTATATACGTTACCGATTCCTCCAAAAGTAGATGGAGAGTTCCAAATAACACGGATCGCTTTTACACGTTTACCGAATTCTACTGATAATTCTTCATCAGCTGTGTGAATTGCAGCAGAGTGTCCTAAACCGTTGAATTCTAACATTTGTTCTGATTTAGTGATTCCATCTTCAGTGTTGTTAGCTTTAATAAATGCTAATACTGGAGATAATTTTTCACGAGTTAATGGTTCTTTAACCCCAACTTCTTTACATTCAGCACAAATGATGTTTGTGTCTTCTGGCACTTTGAATCCAGCTTGTTCAGCAATCCAGTATGCAGATTTACCAACTACATTTGCATTTAATCTAGCTTGATCAGCTTCTGCAGGTGAGTTTACACCAAACATGAATGCTTCTAACATTGCTTTTTCTTTTGGTGTAGCAAAGTATGCATGGTAAGATTTGAATTCTTTTTTCACTTCTTCGTATACTTCTTTGTCAACGATAGCAGCTTGTTCTGAGGCACAGATCATTCCGTTATCGAATGCTTTAGATAATACGATATCAGCTGTTGCTTGTTTTAAGTTTGCATCTTTAGCAATATATGCTGGAACGTTTCCTGCTCCAACTCCTAATGCTGGTTTCCCACATGAGTAAGCAGCACGAACCATTGCGTTACCACCAGTTGCTAGAATTGTTGAAATTCCATCGTGGTTCATTAATGCATTTGTTCCTTCCATTGAAGGTGTGTCAATCCATTGAATACAGTTTTCTGGAGCTCCTGCTGCAACAGCTGCATCATATACAACTTTTGCTGCTTGTTGAGAACAACGGTTTGCACTTGGGTGGAACGAGAATACAATTGGGTTTCTTGTTTTTAAACAAATTAATGATTTAAAGATTGCTGTACTTGTTGGGTTTGTTGTTGGAACGATTCCACAAACAACTCCTACTGGGTCAGCGATTTCTACAATCCCTGCTTCATCATCTCTAGCAATAACACCTACTGTTTTTAAATCACGCATGTAGTTAATAACGTGTTCACAAGCGAATAGGTTTTTTGTTGCTTTATCTTCAAATACACCACGACCTGTTTCTTGGATAGCTGCTTCAGCTAATACCCCGTGTTGGTCAAGTGCTGCAACACTTGCTTTTGCAACGATGTAGTCAACTTGTTCTTGATCAAGAAGTCTAAATTCATCTAATGCTTTTAACCCTTTGTCAACTAATGTGTTAACCTCTTTTTGAGCTGGGCTAATTTCTACTTTTTCTACTTTTTCTACTTTAGCCATATTTCCTCCTGCACCTAGTTGTGAAAAGTTTCACTTATTTTGGTTGAGCCTATATTACCACAACAATATCGTTGTTGCAAGTCCAAATGTGAACAATTTCACAAAAATTATACTATATACCAATGAAAAGGGTTTCATATAAGATTTTATATAGTAAAAAAGTAGCCATATTTTACTATAGCTACTTGATAAACTCAGATTAAATATCTTTTTTCTGCATTGCGATTGCACCAACAACGTTGTATCCAACAATACCAACGAGTGCACTAAGCATCATAGTTGGTAATTCTTTTGCATCAAGTGCAAAACTTGAAACATTTGCAATTGTTGAGTATGGTGTTAAATCAATTGATACCACATAATTAATTGCTGCATATACTAGTCCTGAAAACAAGACAATACAAACTAGAATAGTTATCGAACCAGCACTACTGCGTAATAACATACATAATCCAATAACAAGTGCAATAAAGTTCATTACAAAATATAGGTACAATAACATTTCAATTACAATATTTCCTACATTTCCAAAACTAATTCCGTTAAACATAATTAGTGAACCAATGGCTAAAACAACAAACATCCATACGATGTAAATAAATGAAGCTAGTACGTTCACAATGAATTTTGACATTGGAATGATCGTTTTATTTGTTACATTGCTAGCGATATTTTTAATATATCCGCTACTGAAATCAACATTCGTAAATATAATTGCTCCAATCGCCATAATCATTGCAAATGACGAATCACTTCTAGTCAGTTGAAACATTTTCTCGATTGTAATATTACTTTCAGTTAATCCATCATACACCCCATATTCTAGAGCCATTGATAGAGAAAATACTGCCATTGCCGCAAAAAATGCAATTGTTAATCCTACAAAATAGAAACTCTTTTGACGAAAGAGACGATATAGATCCATCTTAATCATTTTAAACATAGTTTGCTCCTCCCATCATGTTAATAAACATTGTTTCAACATCTTCATCTTGTGTACGAATACTTGAAACTTCAATTCCTGCTTGCACAAGTGCAGTGTTGATTTTCCCGGGATTTGCATCCTTATCAAACACGAAGAATGTTTGTTTATCTTGACGGAAATCTTCAATTCCAAAGTCCATCAATACTTTTTTCGCTTCGACTTCCTTATCTACTTCAATCACAATTGCTGTGTGTGATAGTGTATGTAATTCCTCTGTTGTCACTTCACGAATTAATTTACCTGAAGCAATAACTCCAAAACGGTTGGCAATCTTACTTAACTCTTCCAAGATGTGACTTGAAACAATAATTGTAATTCCACGTTGTTGTAACTTTAAAAATAAATCACGAAGTTCAACAATTCCTTGTGGATCCAAACCATTAATTGGTTCATCTAGTAAAATAAGTTCTGGATCATTGACTAATGTCATCGCAACACCAAGTCGTTGCTTCATCCCTAAAGAAAAATTCTTCGCTTTTTTGTTTGCCGCATTTTGCAAACCAACAAGTTCTAATAATTCTTTAATTTTCTTATCACTATTTTCAATGCCTAGCATTAAGCATTTCATCTTAATATTGTCATAGGCATTCATAGCTGGATATAATCCAGGATTTTCAATTAATACCCCAATTTTCTTACGTGCTTGTTTTAAATCTGTACTACCAAATAATTCCATCTCACCACTTGTAGGGCTAACAAGATTGGCAATCATTTTCAATGTAGTTGTCTTACCAGCACCATTTCGTCCGATAAAACCATAGATTTCTCCACGTTTCACATGCATATTGATGTGATCAACTACATTACGTCTACCATAAGTTTTTGTTAAACTTTTCGTTCTTACTATGTAATCGCTCATAAATTCTCCTAACTGTATTAAATTACTAATACAATAATATAACTCTCTTAATTTTATGTCAATAGCTTTTTTGAAAAACATAGAAAAACCACTAATTTCATCTGAATCAGTGGTCATTTTATTTATCTAAATTTTATTTCAGCAACGCGTTTTTGTTCGTCCAATACACATTCAATAAAGCGTTTATCTAGTAGTGATAGTTGATATCCTTGCGGATAAATAATTGCATCACGATAAACGAGTTCAACACCAACGCATGATCGTTGTACTAAATTATGCTTTTCCAAAATCTTCTTTGGAATTGGTGAAGCCCACATATAGGAACTCGTGATTGTTTCAAGTAAATCAAATTGATTATACCGTTCATATACATAAATACGTTTACGTTGTGTATCTTCTCCTGCATTATTCATATATTCAACATTTAAATATGGAACTGCATTATCACCATGCACAATTTCTAAATATGGTGTTAACATTTTTTGTTTAATCTTATCCTCTTTAGCTAGTGGGTGATCTTTTGAGAAAGTTAAATATAATTTAAACTTCCATAATGATTCCATGTCCAATTTACGATTACGTATATAATCTGTGAAATATTTCTCATGAAATACTTGATAACGAATGATTCCTAAATGAAAAGTTCCATCTGCAACTGTGGTAATTGTTTTTACCGAGTTTGTTTCCTGCATATTGAAATCAATTCCTCGATCCATATTTACCTGACTTACAAAGTCCGTAAATGCTTGGGCAATGTAACTCCCTCTTGGAATCGAAACATCAAACAGTTCTACATTGGAACGTTTTTTTGCGGATAAACTTTTTATTTTTTCGATTTGAGATAATACACTTTTTGCATAAGTTAAAAACTCTGCCCCTTCTTTTGTTGGAAACATCCCCTTACTCGACCGTTCAAAGATTTGATATCCAAGTTGATCCTCCAATTCTTTAATCGCCTTACTAAGGTTTGGTTGTGCCATGTATAGATTCTCAGCGGCATGTGTAATTGATCCACTTTCTGCTACTTCTAGCGCGTAAGTAAATAACATCGTATTCATAGCATATCCTCCCTTCAATTAACTTTATCTTATAGTTATAGTGCATAAACTGTCAAATAAAATCCATGATTAATTTGTTTTACAATCCAAAAAGTATTCTATCGTATATATAATTTTTCGCAATAATAAAAACTAAAAAATACACAATTTAGAAATATATTCTTCCCTATATTCAAAATAGTTCATAAAACACCTGTAAACAAAAGACTTTTCGAAATATTTCTATAATAGAGCTCAATTTTCAAACTAAGTGCAACACAAGTGGTTAAATGCATATTATTCGATGAATTGAAGCTTTTTTATGTGCTAATATATTCAAAAACCAT
>NZ_JARXXJ010000045.1:0-7263 GCF_029893935.1 Breznakia sp. PFB1-19 | reverse complement strand
ACCCCTTGTGTAATACAAACATTGTATTACACAAGACACTACGCCGCAAGCAGCGGGGAAATGCCCACGAATAGAGCTATGCTCTATTTATTATAACATATAGATTCATTTGAAAGAATGATATTTGTGATTATGATGTCATATTGTTTATCACTAATTCAAAATATAAAGTATTTGACTGAAAAGGTATAAAAAAAACACCCGAAGGTGTCCAAAACCGTACAGTGCAGGCACAGTTTTTCATTCATGTGTATGTGTGTCAATAAGGGGGTTTCCCTTACATGGATAGTTATACCACCTTACAGTTCTTACAAATGCTTAATGTTATGAAATAAAGCATTTTTGTCATAGACGGATTATTTTTTTATTTTGTGCTTGACCTAAAGTTAACTTTAGCCTGTAGAATGCAAATAGATGTTGGAAACAACAAAGGAGGATATACCATGTTAGGTACATTTACATACTACAACCCAACCAAATTACATTTTGGAAAAGATGCACTTGCTTCATTAAAAGAGGAATTGCAAAACTACGGACCAAAAGTTATGCTTTCTTTTGGTGAAGGTTCCATCAAGAAAAATGGAATCTATGATGCAGTGATGCAAGTCTTAGCAGATTGCAAGAAAGAAGTATTTTTAGATCCAGGCGTTATGCCAAACCCAACTGTGGATAAATTATATGAAGGATGCAAGATTGCTAAAGACAATGAAGTTGACTTTATTTTAGCTGTTGGTGGAGGTTCTACTGTAGACTATGCTAAAGCAGTTTCAGTGAGTACATACTGCGAAGAAGACCCATGGGATAAGTACTATTTACGAATGGAAGAAGTAGACAATAAAATCATCCCTGTTGGTTGTATTCTTACAATGGTAGGAACTGGTTCTGAAATGAATGGAGGATCTGTTATTACAAATCCGCAGACAAATTTAAAAATTGGACATGTATACGGTCCAAATGTATTCCCTAAATTTGCGATTTTAAACCCAGAGTATACATTTACAGTTCCAATGTATCAAATGGTTGCTGGATGTTTCGATATTATGTCACATATTCTTGAACAATACTTTTCAGGAAATGATGATAATACATCAGACTACATTATGGAAGGCTTACTAAAATCATTAATTCACAGCGCAAGAATTGCCGTGAAAAACCCAATGGACTATGAAGCTAGAAGTAACATTATGTGGACATCTACTTGGGCACTAAATACACTTGTTGCTGTTGGAAAAACAACAGACTGGGAAGTTCATATGATCGGACAATCAATTGGTGCGTATACTGATGCAACACACGGAATGACTCTTTCTGCTGTATCAATTCCATACTATAAAATGATTTTACCTTATGGTGTGGCTAAATTTAAACGCTATGCTATGAACGTTTGGAATGTACAAGCACAAGACAAAGATGATACACAAATTGCCCTTGAAGGTTTACAAGCAATGGAAGACTTCATGAAAGAACTCGGACTTGTCTTAAGTGTTAAAGACTTAGGCGTTACTCCTGAAATGTATGATGGCATTGTTGCTGGTACCCCACTAAATACTGGCGGCTACAAAACACTAAGCAAAGAGGATGTTAAAGCTATTTTAGAAGAAAGTATGAATGCATAATTCGAATCGGAAACATGTTATACTACATGTTTCCTTTTTTATTGCGTGCATCTAGACCACGTAAACAAATTGGCTATGATAGGATAGGCTTATAGGAAAGGAGTGATTTTTATGGCACATATGATGCATATGAATAATCTCAAACAAAAGTTCTTTATCTCTCTTATACTGGCAATTCCAATTTTCTTATTATCTAACATGATGGGACTTCAATTACCCATTCATATACAATTTACAGACAGCCACTGGCTTGTCTTACTATGTTCAACTGCACTATTCTTCTATGGTGGTAGTCCTTTTTTAAGTGGTGCGAAAATGGAAATACAGATGCACCAACCTGCGATGATGTCGCTAATCGCACTTGGCATTTCCACTGCATATATTTATAGTCTGTATGCATTTGTTTCTAATTATATACTGCACTTGCAACCACATGTGATGGACTTCTTTTGGGAACTTGCGAGTTTGATTGTAATTATGTTATTTGGACACTGGATGGAAATGAAAAGTGTTATGCAAGCTGGTGATGCTCTAGAAAGTATGGCAAAACTATTACCTAGTGTTGCTAGTGTAAAGCAAAGTGATGGAAGTTATCTAGATACACCGATCGAACAACTAAAAAAAGATGATATCGTCTTAGTAAAAGCAGGCGAACGCATTCCTGCAGATGGAGTGCTTATCGAAGGTTCGGGAAGTGTTGATGAATCGCTTGTTACTGGAGAATCAAGAGCAATCACAAAACAGGTCAACGACATGCTTATTGGTGGATCGCAAAACGGAAACCACTCGCTATTGATGAGAATTCATGCAACTGGTGATGCAAGTTATATTTCCCAGGTTATGAAACTAGTCAGCGATGCGCAAAAAGAAAAATCAAAAGTTGAATCTATTAGTGATGTAGTCGCTAAATATTTGTTTTATATCGCTACCGGTGTTGGTATTGCAAGTTTTATCATTTGGTTGATCCTCAGCAAAGATGTAAGCACAGCTTTATTACGTATGGTGAGTGTTCTTGTTATTGCATGTCCTCATGCTCTTGGTTTAGCCATTCCACTTGTTGTAGCGCGTTCCACATCCATTGGCGCAAAACATGGAATTCTGATTCGTAAACGTACTGCTCTTGAAATCGCAAATAAAATTACAATAGTAATGAGCGATAAAACCGGAACCCTTACAGAGGGAAAATTTGAAGTAAAAGAAATACGATCTGTTTCCACAAAATATGATGATAACCAAATCCTTGCATACATGGCAGGTCTTGAAAGTGAAAGTAGTCACCCTCTTGCTTTTGGTATTTTAAATGATGCGAAGGCAAAACAAATTAAACCAGTTTCGCTATCAAACATTGAGACCTTACCAGGCATTGGTTTACAAGGTATCCAAGACCAAAATATAAAGTTACTATTGGTATCTCACTCGTATATGGATACACATCAAATTAACTACGACAAGACCACATTTAATATGCTTAGTGAAAAAGGCTATGCAATTAGTTACTTGCTAGAAAACGAGCAATTGATTGGTTATATTGCACAAGGTGATGAAATCAAAGAAGATGCAAAAGCCTTTATTCAAGGCTTAAAAGAAAAAGGTATCACATCCATGATGCTAACAGGTGATAATGAAAAAGCTGCATCCAAAGTACAGCAATTATTACATATTGATAAAGTGGAAAGTTCCTTGCAACCGCAAGATAAAGAGCATATTATTCAGACCTATCAAGCGCATGGTGAAAAAGTCATGATGGTTGGTGATGGAATTAACGATGCCCCTGCATTAAGTCGTGCTAATATCGGTGTAGCTATTGGTGCAGGTACTGATGTTGCGATTGATAGTGCGGATGTCGTGCTTGTAAAAAGCAATCCACTGGACATACTAAACTTCTTCTCACTTGCAAAAAACACAACTAGAAAAATGATGCAAAACCTATGGTGGGGAGCAGGATATAACATCATTGCAATCCCACTTGCTGCTGGTGTATTGGCACCATTTGGTATCATACTATCTCCTGCAATTGGTGCTATTTTGATGAGTGCATCAACTATCATTGTTGCAATTAACGCAATGATGCTCAAATTATAAAAGAACGTTCGGTTTGTCTATCATGCGACAAAACTGAACGTTTTTTTACGAGAATTTAAAATATAGGATGGAATGATCTTCTGCTAGTGTTTTAGCAGCCGCATCCATTGACTGATTACTAATCACACTTAAACTGTTGGTTTGCATATATGCTTGTCCCTCAAGAGCACTCATAATTTGCTCATATGCAACATCATTACTTTGATACAACACCACAACTGCAATCGTTTCATCATACTCTTCATGTGTAGCTAATAATGTTACACCAAATGGATTGGTATCTAACAACTTTGTATTTCCGCCCCAAATGTACTCAATATAATGACGCACAAAATCAACATACTCGTGATAATTATGAATATCTTTTAAGTCTTTTAGTTGTCCCAAGAATTGATTCCCTAGTTTTTCATCTTGATACTTACTCATTATCCCCTCGCCTTTCCGCCATAGCATGAACGATAATTCCGTTACTAAAATACTACCATTTTTGTATGCTGATTGCCATAAAGATTTCACAAACATCAACTCTGTTTATAACCATCTTATAATGGAAAAGGTCAACTTAACATATACATGTAAAGTTGACCTTTTTACTTACCTAAATAGTAAGTAGTGTACAATCCCTCAATTGTACTTGGTATAGAATACCCGCCTAGTGTTTTTCCGTTTGTGTGTTTATGTGTGTGTTTTATAAGGAAGTTTGTAGGACATAGGCTATCCTAAGAAGAATAATTATCTAATTACCTTCTATTAATTAGATGCATATATTTGAAAAAGGTTGGATTTTTATCTAAGTTTTCTTACATCTTTTCTAATCCACATATTCCATATCTAATACAAACTACTAAAATATAAGATTTATATCACCAATCCAATCACTCTGATGTATAATAATGAAGATAAAAAGACGAGGAGAGATCATATGGACGTTTACGAAAAATCATTAGAATTACATAAGAAGCATAGAGGGAAACTTGCTGTCACATCAAAAGTTGAAGTAAAAAATATGGAAGATCTATCATTAGCATATACTCCAGGTGTTGCTCAACCATGTCGTGAAATCGTGGAAGATGATAATGCGATATATACCTATACAAATAAAGGAAACTTCGTAGCTGTTGTGACAGATGGAAGTGCCGTGCTTGGACTTGGTAACATTGGCCCAAAAGCTGCAATGCCCGTGATGGAAGGAAAGGCAATTCTATTTAAAGAGTTTGCAGATATTGATGCCTTCCCTATTTGTTTAGATACACAAGATACAGAAGAAATCATTCGTACCGTAAAACTACTTACCCCTACATTTGGTGGAATCAATTTAGAAGACATTAGTGCACCAAGATGTTTTGAAATCGAAAGACGTTTAATTGAAGAATGTGACATTCCAGTTTTCCACGATGATCAACATGGAACTGCAATTGTGGTAAGCGCTGGTATTATCAATGCGTTAAAGTTGGTAAAGAAAGATATTGCACAAGCAAGTATCGTTATCAATGGAGCAGGTTCTGCAGGTATCAGTATTTGCAAGTTACTCTTACAAATTGGAGCCAAAGATGTCACTTTAGTTGACTTAAAAGGTGCACTTTGTCCAGGTGAAACATGGATGAATGAAGCACAAGCTGCAATGACAAATATCACAAACCCCAACAAACAAACTGGTGACTTAGCAACCATTATGAAAGGCAAAGATGTTTTCATTGGTGTAAGTGCACCAAATATTGTAAGTGCAGAAATGGTACGTACTATGAATTCTGATGCAATTGTTTTTGCGATGGCAAATCCAGTTCCAGAAATCATGCCAGATGTCGCAAAAGAAGGTGGTGCTCGTATTGTTGCAACGGGACGTAGTGATTTTGCTAACCAGATCAATAATGTATTGGTATTCCCTGGAATCTTTAGGGGTGCACTTGATGCAAGAGCATCTAAAATCACTGAAGAAATGAAAGTTGCTGCTGCTAAAGCAATCGCTTCTGTTGTAAAAGATGAGGAACTTACTGAAGATTACATTATTCCAAATTCATTTAATAAAGATGTCGTTACAGTTGTGGCCAACGCTGTAAAAGCTGAAGTAAACAAGTAATTGGAGAACCTCATGAAAGAAATTAGCGTAAATGCAATCCGTGATGTACTTGCAAACATGGTGCAAGATATCAATGTAAACTATCCAAGTGATATATATGAACTCTTACAACAAGCAAATACACAAGAAACAAATGATCTTGCCAAAGATACTTTAGGTATACTTTTAGATAATGCCAAAATTGCAAAGCAAGAAAAAATTCCTGTATGTCAAGATACAGGAATGGCAATTGTATTTTTAAAAATTGGACAAGATGTACATTTAATTGATGGGGATTTAACCGAAGCTGTCAATGCAGGAGTTGCTGCTGGATATGAAGCTGGTTATTTACGAAAATCAGTTGTCGATGACCCACTATATGAACGTATCAACACAAAAAATAATACACCGTGTATTTTATATACAGAAATCATTCCTGGTGAAAAGGTCATCATTGAAGTAGCTGCCAAGGGTTTTGGTTCGGAAAATAAAAGCACACTTACAATGCTTACACCTGCCGATGGTGAAGAAGGTGTGATTCAAACTGTGCTTGAGGCAATTAAAAATGCCGGGCCTAATGCATGTCCCCCAATGGTTGTCGGTGTTGGTATTGGTGGAACTTTCGATTATGCTGCTGTTCTAGCAAAAAAAGCATTACTTCGCGATAGTCGCACAACTAATAGTAATCCCGCTTATGCTAAACTTGAAAAGAAATTGCTGCAACTTGCCAATGAAACAGGAATTGGACCACAAGGATTTGGTGGTGATGCGACTGCACTTGCAATTAATGTAGAATACTTTCCTACACATATCGCAGGACTACCTGTCGCCGTGAATATTTCTTGCCATATTACAAGACATGCAAAAGAGGTACTATCATGAAACACATTCAACTACCTTTAACCAAAGAAACAATGAAGGACTTAAAAACCGGAGATTTAATTTATCTTAGTGGCGAATTATATACTGCTAGAGATGCAGCACATAAACGCTTGTTTGAAATGATTCAAAACAATGAATCTCTTCCCTTTGATTTACAAGATGCAACTATTTATTATGTTGGACCAACCCCAACACAACCAGGACATACCTTTGGTAGTGCAGGTCCTACGACATCTGCAAGAATGGATGCTTATGCACCTACACTTTATGACTTAGGTGTAAGTTGTACCATTGGAAAAGGATATCGAAGTTCAGCAGTCAAAGATTCAATTATAAAAAATCAAGCACTCTATGCAGTTGCTATTGGTGGGGCTGGTGCTTTATTAGGTAAATGTATTAAAAAAGCAGAGCCTGTAGCTTTTGCTGATCTAGGTGCAGAAGCCATTTTAAAACTAACTGTCGAAAACTTTCCTGTCACGATCGCTTTAGATGCACAAGGAACAAATTTATATCAACGATAACAAAGAGCTCAAAGCCAATGTCATTAAGTTAAGGATTGTAAAACATAGAAGAGTTGGAAATATCTGACCCTTCTTTTTTATTTGCTCAATGTGTTGACAAAAAATC
>NZ_JARXXJ010000044.1:0-8015 GCF_029893935.1 Breznakia sp. PFB1-19 | reverse complement strand
ATGCGAGTGTAATCAGCTTGAGCGAAGCGACCCGAATACCCCGTCGGAAAGCCATGGGATGGCTTTCTGGGCTCTGCCCCGGGGTAGTTTATTAGAATTAGAAAAAAATCTAGAAATAATTAGAAAAATACGAAAAGAATTAAATATAGTTGATGTTGCTCATCGGTTGTTAAAAGAACCAAAGCAAATTAAACCAAAAAAAGTAAAATGGAATATTACATATCAATCATTTTATACTGAAAATGATACTGATCCATCACTAAAAATAAGTGAAAAATATCAGGTGTTCCATTGTTATTCTACATCACATCATGGAGATGTTTTTAGTTTGGTAAAAGACTATTTTAAGTATAAAGAAGGAAAAGAAATGTCTATTGAGGATGTTATCGATTACATTTTAAAAGAATTTTCTTCTGAGATAAATTTGGATGATATGAATGTCACCAAAAAAAAGGTTACAAGTACTGTATACTCAGATTCTGAAAGAGAATATATTGCTGTCATAAATGAAATTGTTAAATATTCTAGTTACATTTTAGATTATGACGTGGATGGTAAAAGTGGTCAAGATTTTTTGAATAATCGGAAAATAAGTAAAGAGACTTCGATGACTTTTTCGCTAGGTTTTGTTTCTAATTCAAGTAAATTATTAACATATCTCAAATCAAAAAAACTAAAAAATTTAGATTATGTACTGGAAAAACATCATATTTTCTTTAATGATGAATTCGTATTAAAGAATAGATTATTAATACCAATAAAAGATAAATATGGTGAAAATATATCTTTAATTGGAAGAAAAATAGATGATATAGGTGAAGATGTAAAATATAAGTTTTTGATGTCTTCTGACTCGGAGGGAAGTTTGAGACCTAATGATTTCTTATTTAACTTCGATGGTGCAATTAATGATATTAAGGCTTTAGATAATGTATATATAGTAGAAGGTAGTTTTGATGTATTTCGTCTACGTGAAATTGGAGTACGTAATGTAGTGGCATTGCTTACTAATAATATAACTGATAAGCAAATTAAAGCACTTAAAGAACTTTCCGTTTCCAATATTACTTTCTTTCTTGATGGTGATGAGGGAGGAAGAAACGGCTATAAGAATATTTTTGAGAAAATTGCTAAAATGAAAGATAATAATCAATATCAAAAATCGTTTGAGTACTCATTTAGAAGAATATATTTCTTCGATGATGATGACTACTATTTGAAAAAGAAGGACCCTGATTCACTTTTTATTGATAAAGACATAAGTTCTTTTGAGAAATATAAAGAGAAATTCAAAGATTATAGAACGGATTTAATTAGGCAAAATCTAGAGGAATATGAGAAAAATCAAATTTCAATCTCTAACTTGTTTGATAGCGTTGGGGAATTCATTTTATATTATAGTCCAAATTATATTAAAGAGATTGAAGTTTTAATAAATAACGATGCTGAACAGAAATCTGATGATATGAGAATTTTTAAAGCAATGTTTGTTGAAGATGAAGATGTAGATTCATTATATCTTATGGATAAGTTCTCTTTAGAACAGTTTTATGCAAAAGAAGTAATACATGAGTTAAAAGGTTTCAGATCTAACTATTTGGAATATAGTGTTTTGATGGGTGAAGTATATAGTATTTTTAATCGAAATCTTTCTCAAGAGTATGATATTAATAATTATCAGCAGTTAAATGGCCGAAGAATATACAGTAAGAATATACTCACTGTTGAAGCGTATGAGAAAGAAACTCATAATAAAATGTATTCAGTAGAGCTAGATTATATTAATGGAAGTATGGGTGTATATCAACGAATGTGCTCTGAAAAAAAGGGAAAGGCATTGAGAGATGATAATAACTTTTTGGAGATAAAGTATTTTAAAGATATTAGCAAATCTAATAAAAAAGATGAAGCCATTTCATATATAAAAGAAATCGTAGGAGAAGAATGATGTTAAATGTTGGCGAAAGAATATACAGCAAGAAAAAAATTTATGCTGCATATAGGATGGTTAAAAATAATTGTCAAAATCAAGAGTTACAACTTGAGAAAGAAATTCTATTTTTTGAGAGTGATCTTATGGGCAATATCGATAAAATTAGTAATTGTCTGAAGACTAATAAGTATGATTTTTTTTCTAAATTTGATTTTTTACTTCGAATAAAAAATATATCTGAAGACGACATGAGTGATAAAATCAATTTTGATTACAGACCGATAGTTCGATTTCGATTTTTTGATGAAGTATTAATTCAGTCAGTTTTTAATGTAATAAGTGAAGAATTAAAAAATTGCTTACCAAACGAAAATTTAGGTGTACAGTTAAATGATGGGGAAAGTTATTATTTTTACAAAAATTGGCAATATCAATATAAAAAGTTTGTAAACAAGCAAAAAAGAAATCTTGAATCTGATACCACATTTAACTGTGTATATGAATATGATTTAAAAGATTTTTATCCATCAATTCAACAAGGTAAATTAATTCGAATGTTAAAAGAATTGTTAAAATGCGAAGATGAGTTTGTTAATGAAAGTACTGACGTGTCAAAATTCTCCTTAGAAGGATGGATAGAGACCATAATTGGCTATTTTAAACCAGAAAATATAAGTGAAGAAACAAAGGGATTATTTAAAATCTATTGTAAAAAAAGAGTAATAGATAAAAAAGATTTGGGATTACCACAGGGTCCACTGTTCTCGGCATTTTTATCATCTTTATATACTAAAGACTCATATAAGCAAATTCAGAATAAATTAAAAGAGAAAGGATTTTTGAATTCTGAGATCTTCTCATATGTTGACGATGGACGAATTTTTCTTCGTGAAAACGTTGGTGTTGATGAAATAAAAGAGATTGTTGATTCTGTGTATTCAGAGATTAATGAAGCTGATTATAATAATAAAAAAATATGCACAAACGAATCAAAGTGTTCTCTTTTATATACAGAAGATAAGAGTTGTGCAAGTATATTAAGATATCTATCAAGTGATATTTCTTTAGTAAATGCATCAATTAATGCAAACCAAGAAATAGATGAAGCATTATTCAATGCAATAACTGCAAGACATGAAAACTATGAATTTCAAATACAGAAATTGTTAAATAGCAGTAAACTAGGTATAAACAAAGAAGACGAAGAAAACAAAATAAAAAAAGAGTATTCAACATATTCGAAGAGAAAAGCTTCATTTTTAACGAGAAAAATAGCATATGATAAGAAATTTTATTTGTTAGTTGATCAAATTTTTGATATTGATTGGATTAGTAATGTGGAAAACAAATCCACGAAAAGTTTAAATACAGATATTACTGATATCAATTTTTACTATTGCGTAATGAATTTATTAAAATACTGCCACAATTGTCAAGAAAAATATAGTTACTTATTAACGAGAGTTGTTGAATATCTAAATACATATAAAAAAGCGTGTGAGAACATCAATGTGTTAACTTACTACTATTTATGTTTATTAAAATGTATACAAAGTTTTGACGCAACTGATGAATCAAAGAAATGGTATATTGAAATAAGAGATATATTTGAGCAAAATGATTTAATAAAAAAATATTTAAACTCAAGTGCAAAATTGTCATGGATAAAAATATATTCAGAATGTGAAATGATTTTTGATTATAAAGACACTAATGATTTTGAAGTTGAAGCACTGCAACATTACAACTCTTTTCCTTTGAAGTTACTTGAGTTAAGGGATGATATATTTTTCGCGGAAAGTGTACAATTTAATATAACTGAAGACTCCGAAATAGAACTTAATGGAAATTATTGGATTTCTGAATGTAAAAAGTACTATAAGATTTTGGTATGTCGTGCGAATAAACAAGTCGATATTTCAAAGAAAAATGATTTGGGAAATATGCAAAACCTTAACGATGCATATATATCTAAGATAGATAATCTAAAGATAATTAATACTTTATTGGCATTTTGGGAAAGTGAGTTAGAAAATAATGATTTAGTTAATCCTTCTTTTATTAATTTCGATAATGTCTTTTTTAAAAAGGATGAAAAGAATAATGATAAGGATACAGAGTTGATTATATTCAATGTATATCCAAGTGAGTATAATGAATTAGAAATAAAAATTGAATCAAGTGAGTACAAGAAGTTGTTTACATCTTTTTTCATGGAACTCTTCAAATTAGATGACACAATTTTGATAAAGCGAAATGGAACACCGCTTGAATTTTGGGAATATAGAATTATGGCGTATCTAAACTATAGAAGTTTTGATTTGAATGCTTTTTTTAATATGGTAAGTGAAATGCTTGATGAATGTGATTATTTTTGTGGTGAGGTAGACTTTAATTATGATAAAGTTAGAAAGTTGATTGACTTAGAACTAGGTTCAAGCAATGATAAGGATATTATTTTACAACTTCACTATTACCTCGAAAACATTTGGAAAAATGGATCTAAGGATTTAACATTTTTCACTTTACATAATCAAGAGCATTCTTTGGAATTAGTTCAAAACTATTCGCTTATGAATGAAAAGTTATTAGGTTATTTAAACTTGAATAAAGATGAGAAATTTATACTTTTTGCTGCATGCTATCTACATGATGTTGGGATGTTGAATGGAGTTACAAGCAATGAAAAAGTTGATCAAAATAATGGAGTTATTGCAACATTATATGGAAAAATTAATGAAATGCTTTCCAAAATGCAAGACAAAAACTCAAACAAGAAGTTTGAAGGATTCTTATATGATATTTATTCAATAACGGATCTAGTTAGCAGTACCTTGGAAGGGAAGGTACGAAATGATCATCCAAAAACAAGTAAAAAAATGATTGAAAAAAATGATTTTCTTCCATTAAGTGGACATGAGAGAAGTTTAATAGCAAGAGTTTCTGAAAATCATGCATACAAAGCTTCAAAAATATTTGGACAAGAAGATTATCATGTTTTTAGAGGACGAAGAATCGATGTAAGAAAAATATCGTTTTGGTTAAGGTTACTCGACTTATCTGATATAACGAAAAAACGTGTTAGTCATGAGGTGTTCGCACAGTATTTTGATCGACTGGGCCCAATTTCTACTTTTCATTGGATTAAGCATTTTTGTGTAAATGATATAGAATTCAGTGTTTCTCAAGATAAAATGGGAGAAAAGGGAGAAGAAAACACGCACTTCAAAATTAGTGTGATATTTAATTATTTACCTGCTAAAGATACGGTCTTTTATGATAAGAGCAATTGCTATATATTTATAAAAGATAATGAAGAAGCACCGTATTATAGAGAAAAAGAGAAATGTAGTGATGAGAATAAATGTCCGAAGTGCAATTTAAGATGTTTATTTCTGAACGAATTTAAGTACTTTGATGAGGAAGTTGTTTTCTTGAACAAGTATTTAGAAAAAAATGATATTAATTTAGATTTTAGCCTTGAATATGTATATGACAAAAATAAAAACAGTATAGTAAACTCAAAAAGTTTTTCCCACAGAAAAATGGGAAGAAAAACAGTTGATGATTATATTAAGCAATATTTTGATGAAGTTATATAAGAATAGAGTAGGTGATTCTTGAACGTATTACTAACTCGTGAACAAACTCACAAAATTGACAAGTTACCCATTCAAGTGTAGGATTTATACAGGTTAACAGAGAGGGTTAATCATACGATAACAAGAGGCGTTTATTCGCCTTTTGTTGTATTTGTAGATATGTGAAAAGAAGTGCATAAATACATATCATTTTATATGTTCATTAGAATCACTTGTGACGAAAATTAATTATTTCACAAGTAGCACTTATGTGTTACAATACACATGGGTGATAAACATGGAAAGTAGAAAAGTACCTAAGGCAACCTTACAAAGATATCCGGTATATCTTAAAGCGCTTAGACGATTGAAGAAATATGGAAATGAGAGAATCATGTCTAAAGATTTAAGTGCTTTAACAGGAATTGAGTCAACGACGATTCGTCGTGATTTTTCTTTATTGGGGAATTTAGGAAAGCAAGGGTATGGGTATGATATTGATACCTTAATCGAAATATTTAATGAACAATTAGGTGTGGATTTTGATGAGAAGATTATTTTAGTAGGAGCAGGGAACTTAGGACGCGCATTACTAAAATACAACAATTGGGACCACGTTGTTGGAGAGATTGCGGTTGCATTTGATAGCAATCCAGATCGACAAGGAACACGTTTTGGTGTACCTGTTTATCCAATCGATGAATTGGAAAAAGAAATGCCAGAAGGATGTCGTATTGCAATTCTTGCCATTAGTGATAATGTGCAACAAACTGTGGACCGACTTATAGCAAACGGTATTCGTGGAATCGTTGATTTCACGCATAAATATATACAAGTTCCAGACTACGTATCCGTAAAAGTAGTCGATGTTGTAAGTAGTATACAAGAACTTGTATTTGAAACAAACGCGAAAGATAAAAAAGGAGAGTAACGATGTTTGAATTTATTACCATTAGAGAACTCTATGAGATGATGCTAACAGGCTCAACCATGGAAATCGATTCATTAGAGTATGTAGAATTAGAAGGATGGATCCGTACCAACCGTGATAATGGAAAAGTAGGATTTATTGAGATGAATGATGGTAGTTACTTCCGAAATTGTCAGTTAGTATACAAAGGTGACATCAAAGGATATGATGCCATTACAAAATATGGTACAGGTAGTGCCATTCGTGTTATGGGAAAACTGAAAGCAACACCAGAAGGTAAACAACCATTTGAAGTAGAAGTAAAAGAAATGGAATTACTAGGTGCTTGTGATCCAAGTTATCCATTACAAAAGAAGCGTCATTCATTTGAATATATGCGTGAAATTGCGCATTTACGTCCTAGAGCAAATACGTTCTATGCAATTTTCCGTCTACGTAGTGTCTTAAGTATGGCAATTCACGAATTCTTCCAAAACCAAGGATTCGTATATGTACATACACCAATCATTACGGGTAATGATGGAGAAGGTGCAGGAGAAATGTTTACTGCAACTACTAGAGATGATGCAAACTATGAAGAAGACTTCTTTGGTAAAGAAGCATTCTTAACTGTAACTGGACAATTACACGTAGAAGCATTTGCTATGGCTTTTAGAGATGTGTATACATTTGGACCTGCATTTAGAGCAGAAAATTCAAACACATCAAGACATGCAAGTGAGTTCTGGATGATTGAACCAGAAATCGCATTTGCAGATTTAGATGATGACATGGATTTAATTGAAGATATGATTAAATTCTGTATTGACTATGTATTAGAAAATGCACCAGAAGAAATGAACTTCTTTAACACGATGATTGATAAAGATGCAATCAACCGTATTACCAAAGTACGTGATTCTCAGTTCAAACGTATGACATATACAGAAGCTGTTGAAATATTAGAAAAAGCAGATGTTAAATTTGACAACAAAGTATTCTGGGGGATGGACTTAAACAGTGAACACGAACGTTACATTTGTGAGCAAGTTGTAGATGGTCCTGTATTCTTAACAGATTATCCAAAAGATATCAAAGCATTCTATATGCGTGTCAACGATGACAACAAAACAGTTGCTGCGTGTGATTTATTAGTACCAGGAGTTGGAGAACTTGTTGGTGGGTCACAACGTGAAGAGCGTTATGACGTATTAGAAGCGCGTATGAAAGAAATGAACATGGAAACTGAACACTTACAATGGTACATGGATTTACGCCGCTACGGTGGTTGTAAACACGCAGGATTTGGTTTAGGATTTGATCGTATGTTAATGTACTTAACAGGTATGCAAAACATTCGTGATGTTGAACCATTCCCACGGACACCTAAAAACTTAAAATTTTAGTACAAACATCCCTTGTTATCAGATTGTCTGATGATAAGGGGTTTTTTAAAAGAGAAAAGTAATGAATATTTTAAAAAGTCATATGTAGGACAATGTCATTAAGTTAAGGATTGCACTAAACGTATAACCAGTTGAATAAAAATGGTTATACGTTTTCTTTTTCAGATATTCATAACGTTGTTGTG
>NZ_JARXXJ010000043.1:0-8781 GCF_029893935.1 Breznakia sp. PFB1-19 | reverse complement strand
ATAATTCACCCCGTTAAAGTCTTAAAGCCAATGTGTGTTTGACCCCATAATGGTTTAAAGCGATTTTCACCCCGCTAATTCTGAATATACCAAAATACACAATATAACTGGAAACAATGGAGTTATGAAAATTTATGAAAACTCTTTTCAAGTTCGGTTGACTTTAACTTTTAAACCCTTATAATTAATACAAAGAAAAATGGAGGTAATTATGGCGTTTTATTTTAAAGAACCATCACGTACGTTTAGTGAATACTTATTAGTTCCTGGATACTCAAGTACTGAGTCAACTCCGGAAAATGTAACATTGAAAACCCCTCTTGTGAAATTCAAAAAAGGGGAAGAATCTGCAATTACTATGAATATTCCAATGGTAAGTGCAATTATGCAATCTGTTTCAGGTGATGAAATGGCAGTTGCATTAGCAAAAGAGGGAGGAATCTCTTTTATTTATGGATCACAAACCATTGAAGAAGAAGCAGCAATGGTTGCCAAAGTTAAAGCAACAAAAGCTGGATTTGTGCCAAGTGATTCAAACTTAAAGCCAACGGATACGTTGGCAGATGTTATCGCATTGAAAAAGAAAAAAGGTCATGGTACGATCGCTATTACAGAAGATGGTACAGCTGAAGGGAAAATGGTTGGTGTTGTAACTAGTCGTGATTACCGTGTTTCACGTATGGATAAAACAACGAAAATCGAGTCATTTATGACACCATTTGCTAAATTGATTACAGGAAAAGATGGAATCTCTTTATCTGAAGCAAATGACATTATTTGGGATAATAAATTAAACGCCCTTCCAATTATTGACGATAATCAACGTCTTAAATATTTCGTATTCCGTAAAGACTACGATTCTCACAAAGAAAATCCAAATGAATTATTAGATAGCGACAAAAGTTATGTTGTTGGTGCTGGAATCAACACAAGAGATTACGCTGAACGTGTTCCTGCATTAGTAGAAGCTGGAGCAGATGTATTATGTATTGACTCAAGTGAAGGATTCTCTGAATGGCAACGTTTAACTTTAAAATGGATTCGCGATAACTATGGAGATACAGTAAAATGTGGTGCTGGTAACGTTGTAGACCGTGATGGTTTCCGTTTTCTAGCAGAAGCTGGTGCTGACTTTATTAAAGTTGGTATCGGTGGTGGTAGTATTTGTATTACCCGCGAACAAAAAGGAATTGGACGTGGACAAGCAACTGCACTTCAAGAAGTAGCACGTGCACGTGATGAATACTATGCTGAAACTGGAATTTATGTTCCAATTTGTAGTGATGGTGGAATTGTTCATGACTATCACATGACACTTGCTTTAGCAATGGGATCTGACTTTATTATGTTAGGTCGTTACTTCTCAAGATTTGATGAAAGTCCAACAAAGAAAATTAACGTAAATGGACAATACATGAAAGAATACTGGGGAGAAGGAAGTGCAAGAGCACGTAACTGGCAACGTTATGACACGGGTGGAGAAGAAGAAGGTCTTTCATTTGTGGAAGGTGTTGACTCATATGTTCCTTATGCAGGTAGTTTGAAAGATAATGTAAGCTTAACATTAAGCAAAATCAAACACACAATGTGTAACTGTGGAGCATTAACGATTCCTGAACTTCAAGAAAAAGCAAAAATTACATTAGTTTCTGCAACTTCATTAGTTGAAGGTGGAGCACACGATGTTGTGGTTAAAGAAGGAAACTATACAAATAAAAACGATTAACTCATAAAATGCATGCAATCTTGTGTGCATTTTTTCTTTCCCATGAAATTTCTGCAATTTTTTTACTTCTTTGGACTAATTTCTATTATAATAAAGATGTTATAAATGAATGAAGAAAAGAGGAAACGCAATGGATAGAAAAATTGGAACAATCTCAATGGGGGTACGATGCCCAATTATTCGTGAAGGTGATGATTTAGCAAGTATCGTTGTTGATAGTGCACTGGAATCAATAAATAGCATTGGTTTATCAATTCGTGAAAATGATGTAATTTCGGTGACAGAGTCGATTGTCGCAAGAGCGCAAGGAAACTATGCAACCGTTGATGCAATCGCAAAAGATGTACAAACGAAATTAGGTGGAGAAACAATTGGGGTAATGTTTCCAATTCTTTCAAGAAACCGTTTCTCTATTTGTTTAAAAGGAATGGCAAGAGGGGCAAAGAAAATTGTCTTAATGTTATCGTATCCAAGTGATGAAGTTGGAAACGGACTACTTACATATGAACAATTGGATGTAGCAAATGTGAATCCATACAGTGATGTATTATCACTTGAAAAATATCGTGAACTATTTGGCTATGAAGTACATGAGTTTACAGGAGTTGACTACATTAGTTACTATAAAGAACTAATCGAAAGTGAAGACTGTGCATGTGAAATCGTTTTTGCCAATAACCCTAAAGTGATTTTAGATTATACAAAAGATGTACTAACATGTGATATTCACACGCGTCAAAGAACAAAACGTATCTTAAAAGAAAACGGTGGAAACCGTATTCTAGGAATGGATGATATATTAAATGCACCAGTTGATGGAAGTGGATTTAATACGGAATATGGATTACTTGGTTCAAACAAAGCAACTGAAGATACAATTAAATTATTCCCTAACAATTCGCAACAATTAGTGGAAGATATCCAAAAACAAATTAAAGATAAAACGGGAAAACATATTGAAGTTATGGTGTATGGTGATGGTGCCTTTAAAGATCCTCAAGGAAAAATTTGGGAACTTGCAGACCCTGTTGTTTCACCTGGATACACAAGTGGATTAAAAGGAACACCAAATGAAGTAAAGTTGAAATACTTAGCAGATAATGATTTCAAGGACTTAAATGGTGAAGAATTAAAAGAAGCCATTAAAACAAGAATTAAAGAAAAAGATGAAGATTTAACTGGTGATATGGCAAGTCAAGGAACAACTCCTCGTCAATTAACCGACCTTATTGGTTCATTAAGTGACTTAACAAGCGGTTCTGGAGATAAAGGAACACCAGTTGTCCTAATTCAAGGATACTTCGATAACTATACAGAATAATAAGGGGAATGACATGAAGCAAGATATGATTGTAATACTCGATTTAGGGAGTACAGAAAATACGACATTAGCACGTGATATACGTGCGTTAAGTGTGTATAGCGAAATCTATCCACACGATATCACAAAAGAAGAAATCCTAGCTTTACCAAATGTAAAAGGAATTATTCTTAATGGTGGAGAAAACCGTATCGTTGATGGACAAGCTGTTGATGTAAATGATGAAATCTATTCAATTGGTGTACCAATTATGGCGATTGAACATCCAACAAGTAAAGTGGATGGACTTAATCACTATCCTACAGAAGCAGAACTTTCAACATTTGTATTAGATACATGTAAAGCAGAAAAAACATGGAATATGAAAAATTTCGTAGCTGATCAAGTGGAAAGAGTACGAAATGAAGTAGGAGATAAAAAAGTATTGTTGGCGTTATCTGGAGGAGTTGATTCTTCAGTTGTGGCTGCATTACTAATTAAGGCGATTGGAAAACAACTTGTTTGTGTTCACGTAAACCATGGATTAATGCGTAAAGGTGAATCAGAAGATGTAGTTGAAGTATTTAGAAACCAACTAGATGCAAACTTGATTTATGTAGATGCAAGTGAACGCTTCTTATCTAAATTAGACGGTGTTTCAGATCCTGAAGAAAAACGTAAAATTATCGGAAATGAATTTATTGTAGTGTTCGATGAAGAAGCAAACAAACTAGATGGTATTAATTATCTTGCACAAGGAACGATCTATCCAGATATCGTTGAGAGTGGAACAAAAACTGCAAAAGTAGTAAAATCACACCACAACGTTGGTGGATTACCAGAAGATATGAAGTTCAAATTAATTGAACCATTATATCAATTATTCAAAGATGAAGTACGTGCATGTGGTCTTGAATTAGGATTACCTGAACATATGGTATTTAGACAACCTTTCCCTGGACCTGGTTTAGGTGTAAGATGTCTTGGAGCAATCACAAAAGAACGCTTAGAAGCAGTCCGTGAATCTGATGCAATTCTTAGAGAAGAGTTTGCAAAATATGGACTAGATAAAAAAGTATGGCAATACTTTACAGTTGTACCTGATTTTAAATCAGTAGGAGTTAAAAACCACGAACGTTCATTTGATTACCCAGTAATTCTACGTGCAGTAAACACAGTTGATGCTATGACAGCAACAATTGAATTACTAGACTGGGAAGTCTTATTGAAAGTAACCGATCGAATTGTTAAAGAAGTACCAAACGTCAATCGTGTACTTTATGATCTGACACCAAAACCTACAGGAACAATTGAGTGGGAGTAGAGTTTTCACTTACTTCAAAAACATTATGAATTTTTAAATATTAAATAAATTGTATAGGTAGTTTTGTTTATTTACTTAAATGTAGGTAATTCTAACTACCTATTTTTATTTTGTAAGGGTGATTAAAATATATAAAAATAGGAAAGAGATTATAGAAGAAAGTAATATCTCAAAATTGGAGGATCAATAGATATATCCTTCAAATAACTTAATGAATCATATTTTTAACAATGAAAAGAAACAGGGGTGAAGATATGATTATAAAAGATGTATGTCTATATGAAAGAATTTTATAAAATATGCAGATAGAATATTTTGATTCTTCGACAAGTAACGCTTTATAAATAATCAATTAATTGCTTCATTTGAAAGATATATTAAGTGATGAATTTGTCGGTCCATAATAATTAAAAGTATTACTAAATACATATATTGATATAGTAAGAATTTATATAAAAGGTGAAATAATATATTCTTGTGTAATCACACAGCAGTTTATGCGAAAGAATTGTGAAAATATTAAATTAATTATACTTTTAAAACAAAAAAAGACAATTAGTTTTATATAAGGAAACAAAAGGATAATTATTAATGTTTTTACATCTGCAGAGATAAAAGTAAGAGAATTTGCAGGATTATAAGTGTCATTTGGAGGCTAAAAAAATAACAGAGTTGTACATACAAAAATTAGAAAGCATGATGCCTACCTGTCATCTCGACTATATGATATTTTTAATAAAAAATAGTTAAAAACTGTTCTAAAAATAACTATTTATGAATAATTATCTATAATTCAAAACACTTGATAATAGTTTTTTTTCTTTAAAACTATCTATTATGAATGTGCGAATTTCGGAAATGTATTTTGTCAAAAGATCATCCACATCTTTATAAGATAAAGAAAAAGCTTTCTCGATTGAACCAAAAAATACTATATTTTCGTCAAACCGCATTTTCATATAGTGACTCATTCCATAGTGCGCCATGCAATTTCTAAACTCTTTGTTCATTAATTGATTTGTTGAAATAGTTAATTTCCATTGTAAAGAATGACAACATCTTTTCAAAAGTTGATTACTATAGTAGTAAAGAAGATATTTATATCTAAAACATAATGTAGTATCTTTTAAATTTGGTTCAACTATTAATATATAAAAATTCAATTGACATAAAAGACTGAAAATACAAAATAAATCAACAGAGTAGGGCTTGAAATCAATGCTTAAATTAAAATCTTTCCATAAAATTATTTGCTTTAGATTTAAAGTGTCTTTATATGTACTAGCTATTTCGAGAATATTATTCTTTGGATTTAATTCATTTATGACGGCTAAAGGAAATGATGAACAAAATTCACCTAGAGATATGATCTGCTCTTTTGTGAACTTTGATGAGCCTGTTCCATTAATAATTTTCAGATTATAAGCATTCCAAATGCTATTTACAATAGGGTGTCCATCATAATAAGCAATACCTATATCTTTACGAATTTTACCAAGTATTTTCGTATTAGTTTTAAACTCAGTTTGATGTAATTCTACAACGGAATCAATTTCCTCAAATTCTTGTTTGATGCTTTCTCTTATTCCACTAATAATCTCTATATATTTTAAATTTTCAAATGATTTGGATTTAGACACCTTTGAAATCCATTTATGTGATTCTTTAAGTAATAAAGCAATATTAGGAAATAAAGCTAATAATAAAGGACTTTTTAGCTCTTCGTCGAAATTCATAATTTTCAATATGAAAATTATATAGTTATATAAATCAGTATATATTAAATTTAAAATATTTGTTTCAATTTTATTCATCATTGATCACCTTTATTATATTATACATTTTTTGTAAATTGTAGTTACAAGAGTAATACATTTTGTGAAAAGAACAAAACTAATACTGAATAACTTGATAAACTTAACATAGCAAAGAATGCGTTTATACTGTAATTGTATATTTCGCTAATAAAAAAAACAAGTAGAAAAAAATCTTTGATTAAACAATGCATAATATCTTCAGGATTCTAGAGTTTTATTCTGTTATTATTTTTAGTGATATTTTTGAAGTCTACTGAACAAAGTTAGATTAGCTAAAAAATCAATTAATGAAACAGATATTATTATCCTCAATAATATAGACAGATTTGATAGAACTACATATTATACTGTTTTAAAACATAAAAATAAATGGAATAAGAGATATTATGTTTGACATTCTTCATATGAATGAGTGGAAAGTTGATTGTGATTCAAGTTTATACGATAAAATAATAGCTCTTTTAAGTCATTACAATTTCATATAATGCAGAAAATAAAAATCAATATACTATCAACATACTAATTAACCAAAAGTGAAATTTGGTAGATATTAAAGTAAAAGATTTAAAAAGATTTTCAGAATCATTTGTGGAATATTTCTGAAAGTTTACAGGAAGTAGATTACTAGCGAATATGGAAATGTACAACAATTTGAATTGACAGGTTCTAGATTCTGGTGGTAGTACTTATTAATTTGCATAAACAATGTAAAATGATATAAAATATATATGTTTTTTTAAGGTTTATCACAATGTTTTTAACAAAACATTATGATAAACTATTTATAAATATAAAAGTGTGTAGATTATTTTTTAAAGGAGAATGAAGAAATGAAAACCGAAAGAGCTGCAAAAGTATCAATTAACAATATATTGAAAGAAGGATTAACAGATATTTTTGAGCGTCCTTTTGAAGTTGATTTATTAGTAAATTCATTATTTGCTGATAAAGTAGAAAGAGATGTTATAAGTTGTGTGAAATCTGGAAGTATAGAAGGACTATCAGTGAATAATATTGAATATATTTTATTGCCAAAGAACTCAGCGTTTAATTTTAGAAAATGTGCACTAATGCATCCTCTTGATACAATTAAATATAGTACTTTAGTTCTTTCGATTGCTGATACAATCGAAAAAGCAAGAATACCGGTCTCCAAAAGAAGAGTTTTTTCTTATAGACTATTAATTGTACAAGGATATATATTTAACAAAAACTATAATATTACTAAATTTAAGCAAGAATCATCTAAAAAAGCAAAAAAAAGTAATGTGAAATTCGTGGTGTCCTGTGATATTTCGAATTTTTATGACAGAATTAATCTACATCGTCTAGAAAATACCTTATATTCCATTGGGTGTGATAAAAAAATAGTGAAATTATTAAATGAGCTATTATTGACATGGTCAAATAGAGATTCTTATGGTTTACCTGTAGGTTCGAATGCCAGTAGAATATTAGCAGAAGCAAGTTTAATTGGAGTTGATAATTTTTTATCATCAATGAATGTAAATTTCATTCGTTTTGTAGATGATTATAGATTTTTTGCACCTGATGCAAAAACTGCACATTATTGGTTAACTATACTTATTGAGCGATTACAGCAAGAGGGTCTAACAATTAATATGAGCAAAACAAAGATTGAGGATAGCAAATGTTATACTAAAACATATAATTTTAATCACATAAAATCAAGTAATAAAACTAATAGGGATTTCAAAGAAAATAAAAGAACAATTATACGTGCTGGATATGGTGGAACTGTACCTACAATATTCCGGAAATTATCAAATCGAGAAAAGACTAACTTGCAAAACGAAGATATTGATACCATTTTTAAGGAACTAAATCAAATTGAACTAATAGATCCAGAGGATTTTATTAGATATATAAAGGCATGTTTTGCACAAGAGGAATATGATAAACTTACAAAATTGCTTTTTGTACTGGATAGATATTTACAATTAACACCATATTTTGTTGATGCAATAATTAAATGTGAAAATAAATTGAGCTTAATTTCAAAAAAAAATATTAAAAATTATTTTATAAAAGCATTAAACGATGATAGATATATTTCAGAATATTTGATCTTAGCATATATCAGAGTGTTAGGAGCCAGTGCATTTGCAGATAAAAGCACACTAATACAATATTTCAGAAATTTAAAAAGACAAAGTGGGGTATATATCGGAAGAACTTTACTTGACTCATTTTATCAACAGTTAAATGAATTGATAGATAGAGATACAGCACTTGAAATTAGAACAATTTACTCAAGAGCAGATTTGTGGGAAAAAAGACAATTAATAGAAATTATGAAAAAAGTGCTTCACGAAGAGGAGATTAGACCTTGGTTAAAAAATATTAAAAAAACTGAATCAAAGGAACTTTTTTTACAAGAAGTAATTTCTCCTACTAAAAAGAAATGAAAGAGCCTGTAAATAATTTTGTGTAAAGTTTGATATCCCATGGTAGAACCATGAAGTAACTACATTGAGTAAAGTGTAGTTACTTTTTTAATTATGTTATCATAGTCGATTATGTTGTCAAAGAGCTTTTATATTCGTCCCTCGAAAATAATTTGTAGACTTGAGAAGATTACTCCCCAGTTACC
>NZ_JARXXJ010000042.1:0-8829 GCF_029893935.1 Breznakia sp. PFB1-19 | reverse complement strand
ACCTCTTGTGCAATACAATCATTGTATTACACAAGACACTACGCCGCAAGCAGCGGGGAAATGCCCACGAATAGAGCTATGCTCTATTTATTATAAGCAATCGTAAAAATCCAAGCATGAAAACTCTTTGGATTTTTTAACATTTGGATATTTTTATATACACTTAAAAACGTTTCTTGTACCACTTCTTCGGCATCTGCTTGATTTTGCATCAATTTTAAACCAAAATAATAAATTGGATTTTTGTAGAAACCGTAAATCGTATTAAACGCGTCAATATCACCATTTTGAAAACGCTCGATGTAACTAATATCCAATTCTTTATGTTCCCTATTTTTTCCGTTTGTATCCACACTCATACATCATCCCCCGTATTTTTAATTTATATACTCACACATTTTTTACTTGCCTATGACAAATAAACCTTTACTTATAATGTCACTACTTTTTACTGCCCCAAACATTCTAGAATCTCGTGAAACTCTTCGATTATCACCGCAAAGAAAATATTCATCTTCACCTAGAACCAATGGCCCAAAGTCACTAGTGAATGTCTCAATTCCATTATTCGTTTGTTTATTTATATAACTTTCATCAAGAAAGTATTCATCAACAACTTCACCGTTCACATAGAGTGTGTCATCACGGTACTGGATCGATTCTCCAGGTAAACCGATAACACGTTTGGTCAAATTTTTTTGTTCCTTGTGATCGTAAGTTGTTACGATATCGAAACGTTCAATTTCGCCAAGATATCGAGTTAAAATTCCAGTGAATCCAATTTCTCCATGTTCTAGGTTTGGATACATGCTTGATCCTTCTACATATACGATGCGCACAATACAGGTTAAACAAACATATAAGGCTAAGGTCAATGAAAAAACAAGTCGCAATAATTTCAACGCCTCAAGTTTCCATTTATTTCTTTTAATGTCGTTTCGCAATTCAATTTGCTTATTTGATTGATGCATATATTCACCACCTTCACACACGGTAATATTTCCTTTGTTTCCTATACACGTAGATTCCTGTAGCACCTAAAATGATGGCAAAAAAGTGCCACGTTTTTTTACTACCCGTTGGAATATTTTGTTTATTTGTTTCTTGATCATCTATAACATCTAGTTGAAGTTGAAAACAACGTACACCGTTATCTCTTGCGGTATACACTCCTGCTACTTCTTTATGATTGATTTCTAGTTGCAATACTGGGCCACTTGCTAACTGTGTACGTTGACCAGTTGCATCTATGTGCTCCCAAGTGATTTGATGATCAAATGAAAAATCATTATTTTGTTTTATTGTTACTTGCTTCCAGGCTCCAGCTGTATATTGATAGGTTTCGTTTCGACTATAGGAGAGTTCAATTTCAATATGATCGCCTATCTTTGTTTGCTGATATAAAATGCCTTGCTGAAAGTTACTTTCGTCTATTATTGTCTGATTCAAAAGAATTTGCAGACAATTTCCCTCTTCCATGATGATTTGTTTTACATCCTTACCCAAAACACTTACATCAAGTTGTTTTACATACCATGAGGAGCGTTTTGATGGAACTTTTATTCTTGCGAATTGTTGGCTTCCCAAAAAGATATCATTTCCTACAAATGTTATATCCTCCTGTAACCACAACTCTTGTATATCGTTGTTATTTTTAAATGCTTGTTCAGCAATTGCACTGACGCGTTTTCCCTTATATATTGTTGGTATTTTTACAACTGCTTCTTTTCCAACATAACGTATAATTTGCATAGTTCCATCTGCTAATTCTTGATAGTAAAAATTTTGATCTTGATAGATGTTTCCAGTTGGCATATGACTATCGATTACTGTGCTTAATACACAAACAGATAAACAACTTAAGCAAAAAAGTTCCTTTAAAAATATCCTTCGAAGTTTATGCATTCCTATAAATTGTCTTCTTGACTTTGTACTTTTAGATTTTCACCGATGTTCATCTTACCAGCGATTTTCGCACCTTTTTCAATGTCAATATATTTTGCATGAATATCACCCATAATCATCGCTGTACGTGAAAATGAAATTTCACCATCCGCTGTTACATTCCCTTCAATGGAACCTTGAATATCCATAGAATTTGCTTGTATATTCCCTTTTACGAATGTTTCACTGCCAACATATAAGTCTTGTTCTACATTTACATTTCCGGCAATTTTCCCGTTTTCTAAACATAATGATGCAGCGCTAACATCGCCGGTAATTAATGCGTCTTCTGTAATTTCGACACGCTCTTTACAAATTAAGTTTCCACGAATTTCACCTTTCACTAATAATGGTGTTGTTACGGTAACATTTCCATCAATCACAATTCCTTTAGCAAATACTGAACTTTCTGTAGGCATATCTGGAATGATTGGTTTCACTGGTGTTTCTTGTGATTCATTTTCTTCTAAATATTCATCAACGCGTTCTTTAAATTTTTCTTTGTATTTCTCATCGTTAAATTTCATCATGTCATGTTCTCCCTCGACTTTATTTTGTATTTCTGTATACTCTTGCTCCTGTTTATCCATAACTTTTACTGCAGTAGGTTGGTCGTTTTGCAACGCTACACTTGGTTTATAATTGTTAGCTTGCAACAATACTTGTTCCATATCGTTTTGTAAAGCGTAAATCTTTTCACCTTCATTCTCGATAAACTCATTGATATATGACAACAATGCATTTGCTTCATTTAAGTCATAATCATCAATAGGCCGATTATAGAGAGAAGCAAGCATTGTGTTGCATCCATCCAACGTTCTTGATAACTCCTTGTAACGAGTATCCAGTTGTTTGCTTTGCATTAATGCTAAGATGTCTTTGTCGGTTGCAGCCAGTTGTCCCATATGCTTCCAATGTTCCGAGTCCAGCGTATTTGCCAACTCTTCATAGGCACTTTTCGACAACGCAAGTTCTTTTATATATTTTGACTTGAGCAATCGTCGCACCAATAGCGTCACAATAAACGTGAGTCCCAGTAAAACCAGAAACGTAACGACAAAAGGAATGGAAAATATTCCCACTGCCAGAATCAAATATTCCATAGTTGGTCTCCTTTCTTCTTCGCCCAATAATAAATTAGTCGTACAAGACGACTTTTAGGTTCACTTTTTTATAAAAAAAATTAAATTTTCATCACAAAGTTTTATCATCAAAGATATTCTTCAGTAAAAAGAACACTTAAAATGACGAATCACTATTGTATTTCTACTTGTAATGTTTCTTGCTTTTCCTTTTATTTCTCCTTATCACAAAACGATAAAATGAAGAACTAACATAAAGTTTGAGAAAAAACATTTCTTTGTATCTATAGTCCATACCATTTTTATAGCGACGACATCTCATGTACGTATTGTGATTTATTTTTTGCCTTTGTATTTACAAGTGCATTTGCAACATGATGCACAATGAATGAGATACACCAAAAATGATAGTCATTCATTAGATTACAAACTATGATTTATTTTGGTGTTAATCCTCCGATTACTCCATCAAAATTAAATAAACGAATGACTAAAAATACACACCGTGTATTTGATCTTTATCTACTTTTCTACCCCTAATTCACTAGTCACATGATTTGTAGCCTTACATTATCAAATAAAAAAATTATTGTCTTGTATTGCAAGAACTTTTTTTATTTCAAGTAGTTTCATGACATTAATATGTTTTTCTATGTCATACTCATTTACTATACATAATTTACACTTATTATATTTTATTACGTCAAATAGAATTTCGTAGCCATAAAATGCCAAATCAACCATGCGATATGCTTGTAGATAATTCTATTTTTTACACTCGATTTATAGGTGAAAAAAATTGCTTAAGTATGCGCGTGAAATTATTCTCTACCAACTAAACCGCACTAGCCACATATGCCATAAAACCATGGAAATTGTGACGTTAAATATAGCTTCAAATAAAAAAATAATACCTATTCTCTTTCGAGTTTAGGCATTATTTTTAGCATAATTTGTTTGTGCGTACTTACCTGAAAAATACTACCATATACCAAGCATATATAGTGCTACCAAAATCATTTTCTTTTAAAAAAGATGTAGAAGTACAGTTTACAGGAATTGGCTTTTATATGTATAAACACCATAGTAAAAACATAGATAATCAAAAATTATCCTAAAATAAGATTGAACGTTTTATAATGTATACATTATTGAAAAGTCGAACAACAAATGGAACAAATCAACAAAAAAGAGCTGTGCTCCAGATTTGGTTAAATATGCCTATCTATCACAGACTCTTTTGTTTATATTCATATGCACATAAATCGCATAGTGAGCGATATCGTAGTAAATCCGTAAACTTACTATATGTAATTGGTTTTTCTATTTGGTGCGTTTGCAGTAATTTTACTAGCTGCTTTTCTTCTGTAAAATTTGGACCACACATCACTTCAAATGAAGATATTAGTTCATCAGTTACCGGTAATGCTACATGTGTATATTTCATATCATCTAAATAACTTGCTTGCAAACGTACTTCATATTCATATTCCCAGGCAACATCTTTAATGTAGCCTGTAAGTTGTTCATGATTCAAACGAAAATCATGTACTTGTTTATGTGGAATCCTCTCATTACGCAAACGTATATTATCTTCACTAGTATATGCAACATCATGCATTACTAACGAATTTGGTTTTGCTAGTTTTGTATAGCTTGGCTTTCCATCCACAAAGCGTACGCCTTCTACAGTTTTTATTGAATCCAACCACTGAAGAATTGCTTTTCTAGGAATACGAATACTAATCGCTTGTGTTGCTGGTATTCCATACAGTCCCCACATTGCCATATTCTCTTTACTGCTTGCACTAAAACACAGGATGTAGGTTTTTGCCCAATGCAATTGGCTTCCGGTATACATCCGTTCGTGTTGATCATTCATACTTGCATTATCACCACGTGATAGAAACCAACGTTTACTATTTAAAATGTTTTGTAGTCCGGCTAGAGTCGTATAGTGCGTGTATACAAGTCGATTGCTTCCCTTTCTTTGCAAATATGTAACAAGTTCGTCAACAGTTACTACATCTTTTAATATCCCTATTGTTTCCATATGACCCCCTTATGTGATTGCTCTATACTCAGTATAGCAAACTCTAGACACACAAGAAATGAAAAGTCTGTTTATCCTTTTCTTTTCATTTGAATTCTTGGCAATCGTTTATACAGTAAACTTGCCACAAAGCAAGAAAGTAGATCCCCAGGTAAATATACAAGAAATAAAAAATATAAAACCCAACTAGCTTCAAATACTTTTCCATAATATACGTATTGAATAAAGACAAAATATCCAACACCAAATATATAGATTACTAGCATCCCTAAAATACAAACTATAAAGTTCTTAACAACATTTGATTTATCACTTGCAAATTTTCCAACAACATACGAACCAAACACGAAACCAATTAAATACCCAAAGCTTGGATAAAATATATAGCTAGGACCACCCCCAGTTGAAAATACCGGTAATCCAATGAGTCCCACCAATATATACACTAAAACTGCAATTGGTGCATAGACTTTTCCTAGTACAAGTCCCGCTAATACAACAAATAGCGTTTGTAATGTAATAGGTACAATTGAAATTGGCAGTTTGATAAATGCTCCTACAGCAATAAGCACTGAAAATAATGCCATATATGATACTTGTTTTGTCGATAGATTTTTCATACATATACCTCACTAGCCATTAGATTACCATCATCTGAATCATTTGTAAATATATTTTGAATATCAAAGTATATTTACATGAAAGTACCTGGCAATAAATCACCAGGTTTCTTATTTTATTTCCAATTACTTCTCAACTTCTTACTACGAATCATGAAAAGTACAGATGTACCCAACATAACCATATACATCATTCCATTTGATGTATCATTTGTCATTGGTGGATTCTTTTTTGTTGGAGCAACACTTGGTTTTTGTGTGTTTGGTTGCTCTTTTGGTGTTTCCTTAGGTTGTTCCTTCGGCTCCTCTTTTGGTTCTTCTTTCGGTTCTTCTTTCGGTTCCTCTTTTGGCTCTTCTTTTGGTTCCTCTTTTGGCTCTTCTTTAGGTTCTTCCACAGATATCTTTGTTACTATAAACATATCTGCACAGTTTTCAGCATCAGAACCAACTTTATTTGCTTCAACACCTTGTGCGTCTGTTGAAGATAGTGTACATATTCCAATTGAAGATGGCTTTGGAGGAATCTCTTCATCCTTACAACTAGCAATATTGTAGTAATAGTTCAATTCCTTAAGTTCACTACCTGCTAAGAATAGTGTTTCCGAACCATACTTAACCCAAGCCGAGTCAGCTGGTAATGAAACTTGTGCAATATTTAGACCAGGAATTTTTACTGTATAACCATCTTCACTTTTTACTGCGGTAACATTAATTTTATTTGAACGAATAAACTCATTTCCAAAATTAAAACTTAAGTCTTCAAAATTTAATGCCTTCATAATTTGTTTATGTAAAGTTAAATATGGAAATTTATTCCCACCAATTTTCAAATACGCTAAATTACTTGCATTATATAAGAAAAGCGGATTACTAATCGATGTATTATACAATTCAACATTTTGAAGTGAATTACTTATAATCCCTTCACCAGTTAGTTCAGAATTTTCTACATGTAAAATTGATGGTTCCACAGTCCCTTCAATAGTTACTAGACTCATGTTATTGATAAAGCCAACAGTCTGAATCGCTGCATAATCAGGAAATATAACTTTCTCTACATCGCTACTTGCGATCCAAAGATGATTAATATTGTAATTCTTGCTTAAATCTAATACTTTTATTCCAGTTACATTTGTGAGTCTTACATCCATTGCATTTGGGTAATTCTCTAATGTCACATATTCATCCATTGATGTACTCATTACATTAATAAATGCTGCATCTAAATTATCAGGTAAAGCGTTGTATATCTTTGCATTTTCATTTGTTTGTGTATTTGTCACTTCACCTTCTTCTGGGTTAGTGAAAAAACCTTCCGTATTTGGTAGGATTGTTCCAACCAGTATTGTAGTCAAAGTGATTACTTTTACTGCTATATTCATGTTCTCTCCTTACTTTTTAATTTCACACACATGGTATTAATAATGCACACAAAGCACTAGTATATTTACTAGCACTTTATGTTTCTTTCTTTTATTAAAGAATTTCGTTACTTTATGCGATTTAATTCTATTTTTTTACTTTTTGTAATTTCCTAGCAGATAATGCTGCTACAGAAATTAGCGAAATTGCAAGTAATGCATAATAGTAACTCATATTTGTGTAATCTGCAGTATTAGGTGCTTTACTTGCTACTGCGATACTTGTAGCTTTTATTGGTTGCTCCTTAGGTTCTTGTTTTGGCTCTTCTTTGGGATCTTCTTTCGGTTCCTCTTTTGGTTCTTCTTTAGGCTCCTCTTTTGGATCTTCGACTGGTGTTAATTCCGTCATGATAAACTTATGGGTATTACGTAAACCAGCATGTCCTTTGTAGTCAGGGATGAATTGTGAAGGTCCATGGAATCCACCACCGCAGTTCATTCCTGTTTCAATTGAAAATGGATCAACAACACGGTAATAGTAATTTAGTTCTTCTAAAGTATCCTGTTTTAATACAAACGTATTTCCATCAAGAATTTCCCACTTGCTATCTTCAGGTAATAGTACACGTTCCATATCCATATTATCTACTTTCACTGTGTACATACCATCTGCTTTTTTTGCAGTTAATGCAACTTTATTCGTGTTCACATACATGTCTGGTGTTCCATCTGTATCATCTTCTGCCAAGAATAAGAAATCATACATTAATGGATAATCATAATATGCAGCACTGTAGTCATGGTAATCTACACGAGTACTTGCAGCTTCAGAAACATTTAAGTAACTGAATTTATTTCCACCAACAAGTAACCATTCAAGGTTATGTGCATTTGCTAATAACTCACTATCTGATACATTTGTGTTAATTAAATCAAATGTATACAGGTTCTCAACATCAATATTTAAATTAGCAATTGGAGCATTTACAATCATTAATTCTTCTGCATGTAATTTTCCTTCAATATTTACTAAGTTTGGCATATCTTTCAATACAAAACGTAAGTGTTGAATTCCTTCATTAACTTTTAATGTTGATGCATCGGAACGAACTACAAATAAATCTTTCAAACCTAAAACTTGGCTTGCGTCAAGCGTAGCTGTTTTTGATCCGCGAATTGTTAATTCAATTTGATTTCCTGGATCTTCATTAACCTGCACAGTATGTAAATTTGGTGCTTCAAATAGAATTACTTCAATTGAGTAACCTAAAAATAATGGTGTTCCATCCGGATTATATCCAGCCCAGAATGAATTCGTACTTTTCAGTCCTGTAAGATCCAGTACTGCACCTTGGTAGTCATAAACTTCTAATTTTTTAATTTTTGTAAAGTGTTCAATTCCAGTAAAGTCATTTACAGGATACTCATTATATTCAATAGATATGTATTCTGTCGCTAAATCATAATCATATAATGTTGTACGTCCATCAAACTTGTTAATTATATAATTTCTAAATGCTTCATCTGGAAATGTAGTTTCATCAACTACGATTTGATTTTGTTGTATTTGGGTTTCTACTTCAGTTGGTTCGTCTTGGACAAATCCAGTCATCAACGAAAAAACCATTAAAGCGGCTAAAATTTTTTTCATATACTTCCTCTCCTTATAGTCATGGTAGTGTAAAAAATAGATCATTTTGCACTACCTTTATCTTTATCTGTTCAGCCTGTTTGACTGTAACATTTTTTTCATTTTCCACACTTTTTTG
>NZ_JARXXJ010000041.1:0-8959 GCF_029893935.1 Breznakia sp. PFB1-19 | reverse complement strand
TTCGATTTTTTGTCAACACATTGAGCAAATAAAAAAGAAGGGTCAGATATTTCCAACTCTTCTATGTTTTACAATCCTTAACTTAATGACATTGGATACAACTCCACTTTTTGGTGCATAAAGTTCACCCTTACTAGGAATAATCGCAAAACCAGGTCCTAATGATTCACCTGCAAATACAGGATCATTTACTTCACACAATGGAATTATCTTTCCTGAACATGGTGCACAAAACACCTGTTTCTTCTTAAATAGTCCCATTACTTTAACTCAGTCCAGTACTCTTTATTTGCTTCGATGTAATCATCAAGCAACGCTTTTGCCACATCTGTATTTACTACTGCACGGTTTAATACTAAGGCTTTTAAAGCTTTCATATAGTCACCTTCAAGAGCTGCTTCAGCTGTTAGTTTTTCATAAGCGTGTTGGTTTTCAATAAGCCCTTTATAGAACGTTGGAACTTCACCTACACTTATTGCTTCCACTCCATACGTTCCTACACGACAAGGTACTTCTACCATCATATCAGGATCTAAATTCGAACATGTTCCATTGTTTTTTGTGATGATTAGGAAAATTTCATTACTATTATTTGCTAGTGCGGTTGCTAAATCAACAATATACTCTGCATGACAACCTGCATCAGGTTCTGGTTCATATGCAGTTCCTTTGATTTTTCCAAGTTTAACAACTGCATCTAGTGTTTCATATACTTCTTTTTCATTACCTTCCATTACCTCGTCTGCTCTTGTGTGGTTGATATCTTGCTTCTTAAACATCTTTTGAGGATATAGGTAATATTGCATATATGTATTTGGTAAGTATTCATCATAGTCGCTAATCATAGTACTCATAAAATCAAATGTAGCTTTCCATGATGGCTCTTCAAATAGTTTTTCTGTTTTGAATTCTTTTGGTGTTTTTAAAATGTTACGTAACTCTGGAAGATAATCATGACCTGTTTTTACATCATAGATATTTGTGAACCAACCAAAGTGGTTTAGCCCAAAGTAACGTGGTTCAAAATCTTTACGTTTTTTTCCAAGAACATTCGCATACATATCCATAATTGCAATTGGCATATCACAAATATTAATAATACGGTGATCTTCTGGGAACACTTTTTCTGTCGCTTGCGCAACAATCGCAGCTGGATTTGAATAATTTAAAATCCAAGCTTCTGGAGCATATTTACGAATATCTTTAATAATATCAATAACTGCAGGAACACTACGCATTCCATATGCAAACCCACCTGCTCCACATGTTTCTTGTCCAAGACATCCATGTTTAATTGCGATTTTTTCATCTGATGCACGCATTTTTAAGCGACCAGCACGAATTTGCATCAATGCAAAGTCGATACCTGTATATGCTTCTTCAGGATCTGTCGTATACACTACCTCAACACCTGGATAATATTCATTAAATAGTATTTCTGCATATTTTCCGACTAACTCTTGTCGTTCTGCTTCGTTATCATAGAAAACGATTTTCGCTAATGGAAAACGTTCTTTTTGGTTACATAACATGGTAAGCATATCCGGTGTATAACGACTACCTCCACCAATGATACAAATTGTGTACTTTTTCATTTTATTCCTCCCAGTTTACACATGCTTTAAATGCTTCGCAAACTTCCTGTACTTTCATTCCGATAATAATTTGCACATTATTACCTTTTACAACTGAGCCTTTAGCTTGTGTTTGCTCAATAATTTTTTCATCTACTTTTGAGACATCTTTGACATCAATACGTAATCGCGTGAAACAGTTTTCGATACTTTCAATATTATCGACTCCACCCACTGCTTGTACGAATACTTGAATATCTGCATCCCAATCACTATTTCCGATTTGTCCTTCATTAGCACCAGTTGCTAATACAAGTTCGCGACCTGGTGTTTTTAAATCCATTTTCTTAATCATGAATTGGAACACAAAGAACCATACGATAACTGCAATAATTCCAACGATAAAGAAGATGTGGATTTTTGTAAGTTCAATTGGCAATGGTAAGTTACAAATTACCATATCTAATAAACCGTAAATCATATATGTTCTTGATCCAAGTAACCACAGTAACATTTCAAACAATCCAGTTAATAGACCATGAACTAACCATAATAGTGGTGAAGCAAATAAGAACATGAAGTCAAATGGCTCTGTAATACCTGCAACCATTGCAACAAACACACTTGGTAATAACATACTGATAACTTGTTTACGACGTTCTGGTTTTGCAGTTTTAATGAATGCTAAGAATGCTCCTAACACTCCAAATGCTTTTGCAAATCCAAATGTAGCGAAACGAACCGATTCATGAATTGCAGTAATTGCTCCTGGGTTTGCCATTTCTGCATAGAAGATGTTTGCAGCTCCTGAGTATACATTTCCAGCAATTTCAGTTACTCCACCAAAACCAGTGAAACAGAATGGCATCCATAACATATGGTGTAATCCAGTAGGAATTAAGAAACGGTTTCCAAATGCATATGCAAACACACCACCTGGTCCTGCATCTTTCATAAATTCTGTAGTTGCTGCAATTCCATCATTTACAGTTGGCCAAATATAAGTAACTCCAACTCCAAGAACTAAGACAACTGGAATCATAACTGCGAATGCTAAACGTGATCCACCATAAATTTTAAACATGTCACTGAATTCAACATTTGCGAATTTGTTGAATACAAATGCAGTAATACATCCTAGGATCATCCCTAAGAATACACCCATGTCACTTACTTGAAATCCTAAAACAATTGCTTGCCCTGTTCCAAATAAACCCATTTCTCCTGGTTCAGCTAACATACCTTGACTTGTTAACCAAGCGTTATTTACTGCAAGAAACATTAAATATGAAATAGTTGCAACTAGTGCAGCATCCACTTTCTTATTTTTTGCCATTGTTGTTGTCAATCCTACACAGAAGATTAACGATAAGTTATTCAACATTGCATCCATCATAGATGAAATAAGTCCCCCAAATGCCACGATTGGCTCAGGCATAAACTCTAATTTCATAATTGTTGCTAATGCAATAACAGTTCCCATAATCGCCAAGAACATTACTATTCCTGTCATCGATCTAGAAAACTTATTCATTAATTTGATAAGTTTTTCTTTCATTTTCTTGTTCTCCTTTTTAAATTCCCTTTATGATATACAACGTGTCGACCCTTGTACAAACAAAGTATAACGAGATGAAATCCTTGATACAAGCATTTACGATGGATGGTGAAAAAGGTCACCACATTGTGACAAAAGTTACTAAAAAAGCCATCCTTCGATAGATGACTTTATTTCTCATTTGGTTTTTCTAAGAATGTTTTCGAATATTCCTCAAGGACCATTTCAAAGAATACAATGATCTTTGCGGTAAAGAAATCCGCCTTGTAATGATTTTTCGTACTTTTTATTGAATCAATTTGAATACTTGTGTGTGCAAGTTTTCCAGCTGGTGAATTTAAGTCAGAACTAAAAACAAGCACATTAAATCCATTTTCCTTTGCTTCGCGTATTCGCTCAAGAATTTCTCCTCTTGCCCCTGAATTAGACATTACAATAAACAATCCCTTTTTAAAGGTTGTATTGGCAAATGCTTCATAGTGATAACAAAAATTCGCATTGAAATTAAAGACGAGTAATTTTTGAATAATGTAATCTCTAGCAGCATCTACGTATCCTAAGGAATCTACCAAAATTTTATCATTTCGATAATAGTGTAATAATTCAGCAACATTTGGAATGTACTGCGAATTAGACCCATCTTTCTCAAGTGAAGATATTTCAAACACTTCAGGTGAATATTGATTTTTCTTACTTGCAAGCATCATGTAATACATTTCGCTATATCCACTATATCCGAGTTTTTTACTTAATTTGATAACTGTGGCTTTTGAGACAAAACACTCCTCAGCAATTTTTACAACATTTACCTTTTCATTTTGCTCAATATACTTCCAAATGGTATTCATAATTAGATTTTCTGTATCGTTTAAATTCGTTTTATTTATATTCATATGACCCTCTACCATAATTATAAGCCAAATATGCTTATGTTGCACGAATTATAGAGTTTTCATCAAAAAGGATATAGTTGATATCTAAGTATCTCATCTATATCCTTTGTGTTTTACTGTCTTTCTTTATTTATCGTGTCAATTTGTGCTGACGAAAATTACAATGATAGTTTGATATTGTGGTTGCATATGTTTGATCTTTGATTGACTCTTTTTTACATAGATTTCTTCAATTAGGACATTGATTTCATTTTTTGTGATCATCTAAATAATATGTCACAACCCCCTTCTGCATTTTGCATACCAGGGCGATTTCGACTTTTTGTCTTAAAAACAAAAAAGATCAATACCGAAAAAAATATCGATACTGATCTTACCCAATCAAAGTAATAATTCAAACTATTTAATTTCATAATAATTGAAAGAAAACGTTTTTCCAACCCAAGCATTTACTTTTATTACATAACATAAACAAGCATTTACAAATCTAATAAAAATTAGCATTTTCATTAGAGAATCATTTCGTTATATTCTTATATATTTCATACTTCTAGTATTAAATTCTAGTTATTATGTTTTACTTGCTTTCCCAAAATGGATTCTAAATGTTCTACAATAGCACCTGCATTTGGTCCATATACAATTTGTATTTCATCACCAAACTGCATATATTCAATTGCCCCTGTTTGTTTTAACAATTCAAAGTTAAAAGCTTTTGGATTATGTAGATGGAACCGTACTCTTGTAATACAGCAGTCAATTGCTTGTACGTTGTTCATTCCACCAACAGCATATATCAATGCTGTGCATATTGTATCAATTTCAGTATTTTGCAATGGTGTTGTCACTCGATGATCCACTTCTATTTCCCGCCCTAGCGTATGCAAGTTATTACGTTTGATGATATATGTAAATCCAAAATAATATGCAATGGCTAGTACAACTCCCATAATTAGAAGCATCAATGGCATTCGTGTAAATGGCATTTGCAGACTCAACATAAAGTCGATAAATCCTGCACTAAAACTAAATCCTGCAATCCATTGAAACTGTGCAGCAATAAATACTGAAATTCCAGTTATAGCTGCATGTACTAAGTACAATTGTGGAGCGATAAACATAAACGAGAACTCTAAAGGTTCTGTCAATCCAGTAAAAAATGAAGCGAACGCTGCTGATAATAAAAATGAGCGTACTTTGTTTTTATTTTGTGGATACGCAGTTCTGAGCATCGCAAGTGCAGCTGCTGGCAAACCAAACATCATCACTGGGAAAAAACCGGCTTGATACATCCCTGTAACTCCATAGGTTCCTTGACTTGACCAGAAGTTTCCAATATCATTAATCCCCACCACATCAAACCAAAATACGGAATTAAGTGGATGATGCATTCCAATTGGAATTAAAAGTCGATTAAAAAACGCATAAATACCTGCTCCTAGTGGTCCTAAAGAACTAATGAAATTACCAAACTGGATAAGCTTATTATAGATAAATGGCCATACAAAAATTAAGATACAACATAATCCTAACGAGACAATCAGTGAAACAAGTAAAAGTATTACATTTTCATTTAACGTATCTAAATGTAATTTATGTAATCGATTGTATATAGCAGAAGCCACAACTCCTGAAAGGATTCCAATGAACTGATTATCGATATGCTCAAATGGTTGATTAAAATTATCGACTGGAAAATCGTACACATCAATTCTTTGTTGGGCTAATACATTGGTAATAATTAAAAAAACAAAAAGCCCAGCAAAAGCACTAATCCCCTTGTGATGATCACTTAATCCATAAGCGACACCAATAGCAAAAGCAACTGGCATAAATCCTAAAATTGCTTCACCAGAAGTGCGTAAAATGACACTAAGAAAATGGACAAAGGTAGCATCCACACGTGCTAGCATGGCTCCAATACCAATTAAAATAGCAGCAATTGGAAAAATCGCAATCGGTAATAATAATGCCTTCCCGATTTTTTTCAGATAATTCATTAGATACTCACAATCTTATTAATATGAATCATTAAGTATACTAGTTCATCTTTTGTGAGCGTGTAATGATAATTCAATTTCACAATGTCAAAAATATTCTCTACGCATAGCTCCATCTTTTCATGTTTATTAATAAGTAAAGTATACATTTGATCAAGGTTCAATGGTTCCTTTGTGTCCTTGATAAATATATGTTGTGCTAAAAATTTCAAATGTGTTGATAATCTTGAGGTATCAAGTGATTCATCACTAAATGAAATACCAAACACATTTTCAATAATCGTTTGTACATCTTTAACAAATGCAACAATACGTTTTGCATCACGTACTTTATTCCCTACTGTTGCATTTACAATATGCATGGCAATATAACTTGCCTCATCTTTTGGAAATTGAATCCCTGTGTTTGCTTGAATCAAACGTAATGACCATAAACCAATACGATATTCATCTTTATATAAACTTTTGATTTCATCATGCATTAAGTTTGGAATTTCCAACCCACGTTTTTTTCGATCTGCTGCATACCACAAGTGGTCTGTTAGCGAGATAAATATTTGGTTAGATAATTCTATATCCATTTCATTAACTGCCTTCGTAGCTATCGCTTCAGCAATTTGAAAATACATAATCGGAGTACGATTTAGTAATTCAGCAAACTGCTTTTTTTGTTGGTCTTCAAATGAATAAACTTTTTCCACACGATTTTGATCCACGTCATCATGTACTTTCCGATTAAACCCTATTCCATTTCCTGTAACAACATATTCATTATCGCCATCCACAGCAACAACAACATTGTTGTTATAAATTCGACTTATCTTCATCATTCACCTCTATATTACTAGTGACGCATCTGCTTGTGTAATGTATGCGTCTAATGCATCATATAATGCTTTTGGTGCAACACCTTGCACGATTAATTCATTGTCGTGTATTTCAATTTGAATACTTTTTGGTAAAGCTTCTATTTCACTTGTTCGTATCAACATTTCTTCTTCCAATGTGATATACAGTTTTTCTTCTAAAATATGGAGCGTAATAATATTTTCTATACCACCAACTGCATAAATAAAATCTGCAACTTGCTTTTCATCAAGTTGTATACGTTGTCCTTTATGTATCGAATCATCGATGTGATTTCTTACGAAATAGAAACTTATCACACAAAGTAAGCTTCCACCGATTAGTATACTCACCATACTTGGTTGGTATGCAATTTGCCATATCCACAAAATACTTTGCAAAGCATAAAACAAAAACATGTATAGTGGATTAAATGTAAATAGTAAGAAATGAAACAATAATGGATCCCCTTGAATGAATGCTCCAACTCCAACTAGTAAAAATACAAGTCGCCATTCTTTTAAGGCAGCTTTATGTTTACTATTATACAAAAGTATAAGTAGTAGTGGAATCACGATTTGCATCAAAATTGTTTGGTTTGTAAAGAAGATGGCATGTTCTTGCAATAATTCTAGTGATGAAAGCCCAATAAATGACAACAGAACTTGTAGCCACATATATACTATAGGACCAATCGTTGTTATGTTTCGTACTTGCAACATCCATGCAATTGCTCGATACATAAACGGCCAAATAATAATAAGTAATGAACCGATAACTATCATTACAAGTCCGGTAATGATTGGCACTAAACGTTTTCCTGAAAAGAATGCTAGACCACTTGGTAGTTGAACATTATAAAATCGATTATATATACTTGCTCCAAGTAAACCACACATGATTCCCATACATCCATTTTGAATACTTGTATAATCAAATTGAAGTACAAATGAACAACCCTCTAATGCCTTAGCGAGTGTTTCATTAGATGCAATATGAATTAGTACGATATAACCTATCATTCCACTTAGCACACTTGTACCATCTTTTCGTTTAGCAAAAAACATCGCAAAGCTAGCTGCATACAACAAAGGTAAATATTGTATATATGCATGATACGTTTCCATAAACATTCTACCTACATGAAATGAAAACGATGTATTTATAAAATCACCAAAGACATATAAAGCATATACGATTGGTACAAAAAGGGTTGGATACAACAAACTTTTTGCGTATTTTTTAACAAATTCCATGTTTGCTCCTCCCTTTTTATTACACTCTATAGTATACCAAGAAATACGATAAATCTTGACATTTTTTTTGGAATCAACTACGCTTATTGAAGAATTAGAGGTATATATATGTTTCATTTGTTAGGAAGAAAAAACAAACGAGTTCGCGTATATGCTCCAATTCAAGGTAGTATTGTTTCTTTAGATGAGATTGTTGATCCTGTATTTTCACAACGTCTAGTTGGCGAAGGAATTGCAATCAAATCAAATTCAGGTTCAGTTTATGCACCTGTAGATGGAACGATTCAATGGGCAATGCGTTCAAAACATGCCATTTCCATTCAAACAAAACACAATGCAGTCATTTTAATTCATATTGGTTTACAAACCGATTCATCAAAAAGTGAGTCCTATAAACCGCTTGTTCCTAACGGGACAAACGTAAAAGCTGGTGATGAAATATTACACTTCTCACCTAATGAATATGAAGGACAAAACAACCATGTGATGATTCCTGTTATCTTACTGGATTCCCAGTTTTATCAAATGAGTAAAGTGAAAACCAGTGGATCTGCAGTACAGAAGAAAACAATACTTTTTGAATTTAAATAGATAAGGTTAGATTGTTACCAAGAAATTGAGCAAAACTGACGTAATCACCTACAGGTGTTTTTACGCATGTTTTGCTTTTTTTACGCGAACTTATTACGAAAAAGAATGCACATCAACATGCATTCTTTTTTGGTATATTCAGAATTAGCGGGGTGAAAATCGCTTTAAACCATTATGGGGTCAAACACACATTGGCTTTAAGACTTTAACGGGGTGAATTATCATCCCGTTTTTTGATACC
>NZ_JARXXJ010000040.1:0-10286 GCF_029893935.1 Breznakia sp. PFB1-19 | reverse complement strand
CCAAAACTTCTTTAAAGGTCACATTGATGTGTGGTTATAAATGACCCATAGTTTTCTTAGAGCCATATCAAACCCAAGGTACTTTTAAATACTCAATAGAACTAAGCTCGTTATTACGAGCTTTTTATATACGATTTTCTTATGTGTTGATTACTTGATATCCTAAATGTTCACACAGGTTTCATTGCTTTTGAAAAAAGATGGCGTATAATTAAAAACATGAAAATATTAAAGAAAATAATGGTACTTGTTGCTTGTGTGAGTATGCTACTTGTTGGTTGTACAAACAGTGAAGAAGCAACAGGAGAAAATGCCATTCAAAAGCTAAATCGTGCAATCGCTAAAACCGATGATGCGACACATACAACTGGAAAAAGTATTATGGGATTAGAAATCCTAAGTGATACGGATGAAAATATGTATGTACGTGTAGATATGGATTTTATCTTAAATAACTTAGCGGATACAAAAACTGGAGAAGCTAAAGTAGTAATGGAAACGGACAATTCGGGAATGAAAGATTCGATTACCATGTATTGTAAAGATGGGTATATGTATACAGCTGCTAGTAATCAAAAAGTCAAAACTAAACTAGATGAAGAAGATGATTCAGTAACCGAAACCACAAAGCTTCAAAGTTTTGGGAAATCCAATATGGAAGATTTGACCATCGAAAAAGATGGAACCAATCAAAAGGTAAAAGTGAAATTAAAAGATGATGTGGTTAAAGAATTTATTGCGGATCGTCTTACTGAAGCCTTATCAGGTATAGTTGTTACAGATGATATGATTGAACTGGATACAACGGTAGTAGAATATCGTATTGATACAAATGGATATGTAGATACACAAGGTTTATCATTTTCATTTACCTTGAAACAAAATACGCAAGAATTGAAAATGAAACTCTACTATAAAAATACCTACAGTAGTTTTATGAAGAAATCGATAGATTTCCCTGATTTTAGTGATTATGAAGAACAGTAGTGAAGGTGAATACACACTCGCTACTTTTTTCTTTTGAGATACTTGTGCAAATGTATAGGTTTCTTGTTTCTCTTTCATTCAGGTAGTAAAAATAGTAAAATAGAGAAAGGTATACATATGAGAAAAACTAGGAATATTACAGAAGGAGCAATGATGATTGCAATGGTTGCCATCCTTCTGATTTTAAATCGACAATTTGCAGGAGTGCTAGAGGAAATGATTTTCTGGCTACTTAGTATTCCTTTAATTGTATATATGGTACGCTATGATATACAAAGTGGGCTGATTGTGGCTATATCATGCATCCTTTCTTCGATTCTATTTTCTACCTTTACCGGTATGGTACTTTTGATATCCGCGATGGTAAGTGGTGTATGTTATGGGATTGGATTAAAAAAAGGTTGGAAGAATGCATATTTACTTATACTAGCTATAGTTTCACAGTTACTTGTCAGTGCACTTACTGTAATCGTGTTTGGCCATATCTTTGGCTATGATATCATTGCAGAAGTTATGGATCTAACAAAGATGGTGGAACAAGCAGGAATTGCAAGTGGTGCAAGAACCTTAGCGATGTTAGTAGTACTTATTGTATATATTGGTTCTGCATGTATGCAAGGGATTGTGATCCATGTGGCAAGCCATGTAATTTTGGCACGTTTACGTATTCAAGTAGCATCATTAAAACCAATTACCCAAGTACGTATTCCAAAACAAGTAGGAATGCTAGCAACCGTTGGGTTAGTGATTTATGCGATTAGTCAATTTGTTAGTGTACCTGCAGCATACGATGATGCAATTCTTGTGTTGTATTTGGTATGTATGATGATCGCTATTACGATTGGAGTTATTGAGTGTATAGGCTATGGTGTCAAAAAGCGAAGTAGAGCGATTGTGCTAGGAGCATTAATTGCCTGTTTTATTCCTGTTATCCAAAACATTATGATGTGTTTAGGCATCTATGTAAGTTTTGGTGGACATATTGAAAAACTAATTGAAAAGTAGGAGAGGAACATGAAATATTTCGATGGGATACGAATGCAAGTAGTCGTACTACTTGTACTTGAAGCAGTTGCCCTGATTTTATTATTAGCTGTTGGGTTAATCGATGCCGCAGTACCATTGATTATCATCTTTTTAGTGAATGCAATATTCGTGGCTTGGATTATTAATTCAATTCAAAATGCACGTGAAAATGAAGCGGTTAATATTTCAGAAATTTTAGGAAGTGAAGCTGGTGGTGCCTTTTCATTTGGAAAAGTTGGAATAATTACATACAACGAGCAATTTGAAGTATTGTGGATTTCCAATTTCTTAATGGATCGTGGGTATCGCAGTTTAATCGGTAAAAAGGTCACAACCTTTGTGCCTGAAATTGAAGAACTACTACAAGGTGGTCAAGATACAGTTGTTGGTCGTAAAAAAGAATTTACATATGAAATTAGTCGTAAAGGACAAGAACATGTATTATTTGTTCGTGACATTTCAAAGTATTCTGACTTAAAAGAAATTTATAAGAAAGAATCGTTAGTACTTGGACTTGTACATATGGATAACTATCAAGACATGCAAGCCTTTGAAGATGAAACAACAATTACCAATGTGAACCTAAATCTACGACAACCAATTGTCGATTGGGCAAACAAACATGGAATTTGTATTCGTCGTTTACGTAGTGATCGTTTCTTTATGGTATTAGATGAAGAAATTTATGAACATATTCTTGGTGAGAAATTTGATATTATCAATTACGTGCGTACCAAAGCTGCAGAGATTGATGTAAATATTACATTATCGATGGCATTTGCACGAGGTAGTGAGAAATTAAGTGAGTTAGATGGAAAAGTTAATGACTTACTTGAGCTTGCCCAAAGCCGTGGTGGAGACCAAGTTGCTAGTCAACTAAATGATGCAGATGTAAAATACTACGGTGGAAAAAGTGAAGCGAAAAGTACACGTTCAAGAGTACGTGTGCGGGTTATGGCTCAAGCAATTAAAGAAGTGATGCAAGATAGCGAACAAATCTTTATTACGGGTCATAAAGAAATGGACTTTGACTGTATGGGAAGTAATCTAGCTTTGTCTAGACTTGCACAGTTCTATAAAAAGAAAGTATATATCGTAAGTCAAAGTGGTGGAATCGAAAAACATACCAAAGAAGCAATGGTATACTTTGGTTCAAGTTTAGAAAATCGTCACACCTTTATTACGCAAGAGGAAGCATTACGCTTACGTAAGAAAAATGACTTGATAATTGTGAGTGATTATCATAATCCGGCCCAAAGTAATGCCCAAGAACTTGTTGAAAAAGCAGACCGTATTCTGGTGATTGATCACCATCGAAGAGGACCTGACTTTGTGAAAAAACCACTAATTGTCTACTTAGAAAGTAGTGCAAGTAGTACATGTGAGTTGATGACAGAACTAATTGCTTATCAACCAGGGAAAGTGGATATCAACGATGCAGAAGCAAGCATCATGTATTTAGGTATTGTGATTGATACCAACCATTTCCAAATGCGTACGGGATTTAGAACCTTCGAAGCCTGTGCACAATTGAAAAAATGGGGTGTGGATCCAATGCAGGTAGAAACCTTATTGAAAGAAGATTACACGGAATTTGAAGAAAAGATCAATGTATTAAAATATGCGAAAAAGTACAATGATAATATTCTAATATCGTGTGTAGAAGATAGTCGCATTATGACACGTTCACTGATGTCCATTGGTGCAGATGAACTGTTGGCGATTAAAAATATCGAAGCAGCATTTGTGGTTGCTCGAATTAATGAAAATCAAGTTGCGATTTCTGCACGAAGTAAAGGTGTAGTGAACGTACAAGTAATTATGGAGGATATGAAAGGTGGAGGTCACTTCACTGCAGCCGCCGTACAAAAAGAAGGTATGACAAGCGAGGCATTATGTGATGAACTAAAAGATGCCATTCGCAATTATTTAAATCAGGAGGACACAAGCTATGAAAGTAATCTTACTTGAAGACGTGAAGAAAGTCGGTAAAAAAGGAGAAGTCGTTGAAGTTGCAGACGGATACGGTAGAAACTTTTTAGTTGCGCGAGGACTTGCTGTTGTGGAATCAAATACAGCAAAAGCCGTATTGAAAAAACAAAATGATGAACATGCAGCAACCGAAGCACAAAAAGAAGCAGATGCAGAAGCATTAAAAGCAAAACTGAAAAAATCAGTTGTAGAATTTAAAGTGAAAACTGGAGAAGGTGGACGTGTGTTTGGTTCCGTATCAAGCAAACAAATCGTTGAAGGTTTACGTAAACAACACAACATTAGCATCGATAAAAGAAAATTAGTGGATGTACATAATGTATCAAGTTTAGGAACAACACTTGTAAAAGTCGATTTATATAAAAATAAGGTGATTGGTGAAATTAATGTTCACCTGTCAGAGAAATAGAAGGCAAGATGATGAACAATGTTTACCCACACAGTGTAGATGCTGAACAGGCAGTACTTGGTGCATTATTAATTTACAATGATGCAGTTGAAGTTGCCTACGAACAAGGACTACAAGAAGAAGATTTCTATCAAGAAGCGCATCGCACGATATATCGGGTGATGATGGATTTGATGGAAGTTGGACAACCCATTGATCCAAACAACGTAATTTCACGTTTAGAAGATCGAAAAGAATTAGCACTTGCTGGTAATGCGGACTACATTATTGATTTAATGAATACTGCAATTAGTAGTGCAAACGTAAAATCGTATATTGAAAACATTAAAGATAAAAGTAAACGTAGAATGATGATCGCGGTTGCTGATCGTATTCGTACCGAAGGTTTTGATACTTCATTAGATCTAGAAGAACTTCTCGATCAAGCAGAAAAACAAGTGTTAAGTTTAACGCGTAATCGTCGTGTAAATGATTTTCAAAGTTCAAAAGTCGTTGTAAAAAATGTAATTGAAAATATTGAGATGTTAAGAAAATCACCAGGAGGAATTACTGGAGTAGAAACAGGTTATACAGAGTTAGACAGTATTACCAATGGATTTCAACGTGGGGATTTAATTATTCTTGCGGCACGTCCATCGGTAGGGAAAACCGCGTTTGCCTTGAATTTAGGATTAAATGCATCCAAACGAAATCGTGAAAAATCTGGTGGAGTTGTGGCAATTTTCTCTTTGGAGATGCCAAACGAACAATTGATTCGTCGTATGTTAAGTGCGCAAGGAAGTATCAAAGGGGATACCCTTCGTACGGGTAAATTAAACAACGATGAGATGAACCGTTTATTTGAAGCAGCGCAAACCATTAGTGCGATTAATTTATTTACAGATGATTCTTCATCGATCAAGATGGCAGAAATTTTCTCTAAATGTCGTAAGTTAAAAGCGGATATGGATGATCGCTTAGATCTAGTTATTATTGACTACTTGCAGCTGATTACAGGTAGTGGAAAACGTAGTGGTGAAAACCGCCAACAAGAAGTATCAGAAATCTCACGTAGTTTAAAGATGTTAGCCAGAGAGTTAAATGTACCAGTTATCGCCTTATCGCAATTATCGCGTTCGGTGGAACAACGTACTGGAGACAAAGCAAAACCGATGTTATCGGATTTGCGTGAATCAGGAGCGATTGAGCAAGATGCCGATATCGTTATGTTCTTATCACGTGATGACTATCAAAAAACAGACGATGTACCTGCAGATGATGAAGATAGTATCGATGTAGAAGTATCGATTCAAAAACACCGTAATGGTCGTATCGGTAACTTCAATTTGAAATTCCAAAAATCAATCAACAAGTTCGTAAATATTGTGAACACGAGATATGAAGGTGGTTATCAATGATAAAATTCGCTTTATTAGCCAGTGGCTCTAAAGGGAATTGTTGTTTGATTCGCAATGGACAAACAAGTATTGTGATTGACTGTGGTTCAACAAAAAAGTATTTAAGTGGTTGCTTTGAAAGATTGTCTTATGATTATCATCAAGCAGATGCACTTTTTGTGACGCACACGCATAGTGATCATATTCAGCAACTGAAAATGTTTGCAGATGTTGATACGTATGCAACTTGTCAGTTAGATACACAAAATTATTACCAAATGAAACCCTTTGATCGTATTGAATTACCAACTTTGGAAGTGCAAGCATTGCCAACCAGTCATGATGCACAAGATTCATGTGGATACGTAATCAAAAGTAATAGTGAAAAACTTGTATATATTACAGATACTGGATATATATCAGAAGCGATAAAACCATATATTAAAAATGCAGATTACTATATCTTTGAAAGTAATCACGATTTAGAAATGCTAATGGCAACAAGTCGTCCAATCTTTGTAAAACAAAGAATTATTGGTGATATGGGCCATTTGTGTAATGAAGATAGTGCAGAAGTGCTAGCAGAAGTTATTGGAAATAAAACCAAAGAAATCGTGTTAGCACATATCTCAGAAGAAGGAAATACATACAAGCAAGCATGTGATACATTAAAACAAACATTAGTGGCACATGATGTTGATATTTCAAGCTTACGAATTGTTGCTGCACCGCAATTTGAAATCGTTCGCGGAGGTCACAACTAGCACATAAACACATATATGTTATAACAAACAATATATCTATTGTTTGGATTGCATGTCCTAGTCAAAATTGTTATATTCTATAAGAACAATATTGGAGGTAGGACTCATATTGTTTATGTATGCAGGACCCTTTCGCCTGCTTTTCAATTCCCTGCCCATCAATACATATTGGTGGGCTATTTTTTTTGTTGCGACGTAAAAGACGCAAATGCAACGCAAAAATTTACGTCGCATTTGCGTTGCAACGATATTTCCATTTCTCTTCTGTTTAAGGTAGGCTATAATATAAACATGATAAAAATAATCGCTATAGGAAAATTAAAAGAAAAACACTTATTAAGTCTATGTAATGAATATGTGAAACGAATGCAACCATATCATAAACTTGAAGTCATTGAAGTGAAGGATGAAAATCTAAGTAATCTATCTTCAAAAGAAGAAGATTTGGTGAAAGAAAAAGAAGCGCAAGAAGCACTCAAGAAAATTAAAGATGGAGAATTTGTCATATTGCTAGATTTACATGGAAAAAGTATAGATAGTGAAAGCTTTGCCAAATTAATTGATGATACACTGACATATAAGACAAGTAACATTACATTTGTGATTGGTGGAAGTCTAGGTATTGGTCAATCACTATATCAAAGAGCGGATTATCGTTTACAACTTTCCAAGATGACATTTTTGCATCAAATGACACGTTTAATCTTGCTTGAGCAAATTTATCGTGCATTCAAAATACGCGCAAAGGAGACCTATCATAAATGAAAGAAAAGATACTTGTTAGTGCCTGTTTGTTAGGAGAGAATTGCAGCTATCGTGGAGATTCCAATTATGATGAAGCTGTTATTACCTATCTAAAAGATAAAGACATTGTCCCAGTATGTCCGGAAGTGCTTGGTGGATTATCTACACCAAGAGCACCCAGCGAACGCATTGGAAATAAAATCATTAACAATCTTGGCGAAGATGTCACCAAAGAATTTCATGCTGGTGCAAATGCAGTCATTAAAATTGTAAAAGAACAGAACATCAAGAAAGCCATCTTAAAAGATCGTAGTCCAAGCTGTGGACTTGATGAAATCTATGATGGAACATTTCAACACAAAATCATCCAAGGAGACGGTATTTTGGTCGAGATGCTAAAAAATATAGGTGTAGAGGTCATAAATTGCAAAAAAATTACAAATTAACATCAATTTGTTTGTAAGTGCTATCAAATTAGGTTAAAATAGGAATGATAAAATAATTAGGAGGATTACATATATGAAATCAATTACAGTAACTGTTATCGATCCAGTTGGATTACACGCTCGTCCTGCAACAGTGGCAGTACACGCAGCTGGAAAATTTAAAAGTGAAGTAAATATTTCTTACGGTGGACGTGAAGTAAACATGAAATCAATCATGGGTGTTATGTCTTTAGGAATCCCAACACAATCAGAAATTACTATTTCTTGTGATGGTGAAGATGAAGATGCAGCTATTACAGCAATCGAAGATGTATTACGCGCACAAAAAATTATTGGATAAATAATCTATTAAAAAGATGGCGTGTCCATCTTTTTTTTAAACTTGGGGAAAATATACTGGAGGAGAGGAAACATGTATAATAAACAAGAGGATAAGCAGTATTTACGTTGGATTCAATCTGACAAACTAGACAAAAAACTAAGAAGTGAATTAGAAGCTATGAGTGATGAAGAAATTCATGATAGTTTCTATACAAACATTGAATTTGGAACGGCAGGAATGCGTGGACTATTAGGTCCAGGAATCAACCGTATCAATGTTCATACAATCGCAAAGGCAAATGTAGGATTTGCCAAGTATATTGCTTCGCAAGGGGAAGAGGCGAAAGCAAGAGGGGTTGCAATTGGTTATGATAATCGTCACATGTCATATGAGTTTTCAATGATTAGTGCACAAGTACTTGCAACGTATGGAATTAAGTCATATGTATTTGAAAGTTTACGACCAACACCAGAATTATCATTTGCTGTTCGTCATTTAAACTGTTTTGGGGGAATCATGGTGACAGCAAGTCACAACCCAAAAGAATACAATGGATACAAGTTATATGATGAAAAAGGATGTCAATTAGTTCCTGCACTAGCACAACAAGTGATTGATCGTGTAAATGCAGTGGAAGATGAACTTGCAATTGATTTCCATGTTGATGCAAAACAAGAAGAATTAATCTCAATGATTGGTAGTGAAATCGATGAAGTTTACTACAAAGAAGTATTAGCAATTCAAATGGCAAAAGACGTGAAAAAAGATGATGTAACGATTATCTTTACACCACAACATGGAACTGCAAACATTCCAGTTCAAGAAGTATATAAGCAAGCAGGATATCACTATATTCCAGTTCTGGAACAATGTGATCCGGATCCTGATTTCTCAAATACAAAAACACCAAACCCAGAAGAAAGTGCATCATACGATTTAGCAATCGAATATGCAAAACGTGAAAATGCAGATATTGTACTTTCATGTGACCCAGATGCAGACCGTATGGGTGTTGTTGTAAATCAAAATGGAGAATTCATTTTACTAACAGGAAACCAAAGTGGTGCTTTACTACTTGATTATGTATGTATGCAACATGTGAAAAATAATACAATGCCACCAAAACCAGTGATGTTTAATACAGTAGTTACTGGTGATTTAGGTGAAAAGGTTGCAGATGCATATGGTGTAGAAACAGAAAAGACATTAACTGGATTTAAATTCATTGGTGAAAAAGTAGCGAAATACGAAATCAACAATGAAAAACAATATGTATTTGGATATGAGGAAAGCTACGGAAGTTTAATTAAACCTTTCGTTCGTGATAAAGATGCAGTACAAGCATGTTTATTATTAGCTGAAGCTGCAGCTTACTATAAAGCACAAGGAAAAACATTATATGATGTATTGCTTGAACTTTATGCAAAACATGGATTCTATGAAGAAAGCCAAGTTGCATTATCATTAGAAGGAAGTGCAGGAGCACAAAAAATCAAAGATATTCTTGCCAATTTACGTCAAAGTAAGGTGCAAGAAATTGCAGGTAAGAAAGTTGTGCGCTTTGAAGATTTCAAAGAATGTATCATTCGTGAAGGAAATACAGAAACACCATTAACTGGATTTGCTGTATCTGATGTACTGAAATATTTCTTGGAAGACGGTAGCTGGATTGCCATTCGTCCAAGTGGTACAGAACCAAAATGTAAATTCTACTACTGTGTAAAAGGCGACACTTTAGAAGACGCACATGAAAAAGGAAATGTACTAAAACAAGCAATGGAGATGTACACAAAATGATCCGTCATGTCGTGATGTGGAAATTTCATGAAGGTGTAGAAGTCAGTGATTTTGCACAAGACTTTCATGCCTATTTGGAAGAAACCGCACTTCAAATGCCTGGTGTAAAAATTGATCAGTTCAGTGCGTATCCATTACCATCCAGCAATATGGATATGATTTTGGTTTCAACATTTGTGGATGAATCACAAATCGAGCTATATCAAAACCACCCAATCCATAAAAAAGCAACTGCATTACTTGAAGGAAAAGTCGCAAGTCGCAGTTGTGTAGATTACGAAATCAATATTCGATAAGAGCAGAAATATGGAAAAAGTCAGTTAATAAGCCAATGTCATTAAGTTAAGGATTGTAAAACATAGAAGAGTTGGAAATATCTGACCCTTCTTTTTTATTTGCTCAATGTGTTGACAAAAAATCGAA
>NZ_JARXXJ010000039.1:0-12289 GCF_029893935.1 Breznakia sp. PFB1-19 | reverse complement strand
AAATTATTTTCGAGGGACGAATATAAAAGCTCTTTGACAACATAATCGACTATGATAACATAATAAAAAAAGTAACTACACTTTACTCAATGTAGCTACTTCATGGTTCTACCATGGGATATCAAACTTTACACAAAATTATTTACAGGCTCGTTTCTCGTCTTGAGAAATCTAACTTTTTTTACTTTATTCTATCTAGGATAAATTTCGAAACCCCTTGATGATTGTTATCTTCATCACTAATGAAAGTTGCATATTTCTTTACTAGTGCATCCGCATTTAGCATAGCCACACTATATCCTGCTTGTTTAAACATACTAATATCATTGTAATTGTCACCGAAAACAAGTGTCCGTTCTATTGGTATTGATAACTTATCACATATATAGGACAGTGCCTTCCCCTTGGTTGCATCTTTGCTAGAAAACGTATGTACATCTCCTTCTGAGCGTACAAGTTGTGCATACTTACAACCATGGTTGATGGTTTTCATTAAGTCATCCATTCCCTCTTCATAACTATGAATCACAACCATCTTCATCACATCTGTAGAATGCAATGGAAACTGTGCTAATGGATATGCATGAACTTTTCCTTTTAAACGTCTAGCAAATGCATCTAACTTTGGATTTTCATCATAATAGATTGCATCTGTTGTGTATACAATACAAGCTGCATGGAATAATTCACACTGTTTCAATGCATATTGTACATCTTTTGGATCTATTGAATATTGCTTGATACATTTTCCTTCACTATCATATACATTTGCCCCATTATTGCAGATGATAGGTAGCGAAAGTTTCAATTGTTCAAGATATGGATGAACAATATGAATATTGCGACCAGTCGCAAGCGTAAAAAGTATCTGCTTTTGATTTAATCGCTCAATCATAGAATGTATATTTACATCCAATTCTTGCTTATCATTTAACAATGTTCCATCCATATCACATACAACAAGGGCTATATCCTTCACATTACATTCGATCGCCTTGTCCATAAAAAACGTGATCTAACTTTTCTCGAAGGAATGTATTTGCTTCTTTTAAATCTTCTTTCCATGTAGGACTGCCCGTGTACCAAAATTCGCCTACAAATAAGCGGACACCCATATTTTTTAGTAATTCAATATTGTGTTTGAATTCTGTATGACCTGTTCCAAATGGAATTTCTCGATAATGTCCAGGAATGGTTTCCTTTAAATGTGCTGCTACTATATGACCTTTTCCAGTTAGTAAATCTGTATTTACATCTCCATGATAAAGCAAACTCGCATTTTTCAAGTTACCAATATCTGGATAAACACCTAAATATGGATTATCAACTAAACGGACATATTCCATACTTTTTTCAACGGTGTCCATAAAAGAAGTTTCCATCGTTTCAAAACCAAGTAAAACGCCATAATAACTTGCCATCTGTGCAGCTTCTTTTAAATTCTGTATGAAGATTTCTTTGGTTTTTGCATCGCCTTGTTCGTAATATACATCATACCCTGCAAGTTGAATAACACGGACACCTAAATCACTAGCAAGCTTAATTGCTTTTAACATAATCTCTAATGACTTTGCTTGCATTTCTTTATCTTTATGACCAAGTGGGTATTTACGATGACCACTTAAACAAATTGAGTTAATACGAATATCTAAGTGAATCATTGCATCAAGTAGTGCTTCTCTTTCACTTTGTGGCATATCAATACGACATAATTTTTCATCTGACTCATCAATACTCAATTCGAAATAATCAAAACCACTTTCCTTTGCAAGTTTAAGCTTTTCAATAATGCTTTGATCATTTGGTATAGCTTTCTCATATAATCCAAGTTGATATCTTCTATTTTTGGCCATAGTATGCACCTGCTCCATGTTTACGTAAGTAATGCTTATCAAGAAGTTCTGGCTGCATTGGTTCTATTTCATGATTACAAAGTTGGTTTGCCGTGAATGCCATCATCGCACACTCTTCCATTACAACTGCATTATGGACAGCATCAAACCCATCCTTTCCCCATGTAAATGGACCATGACTATGAACGAGTACTCCAGGCATCTCATCTGCTTTTATATTTCTTTTGTTGAAACATTCCACGATTACTTTTCCTGTTTCTTCTTCATATGCACCTTGAATTTCTTCATTTGTCATTTTTCTTGTACATGGAATATCTCCATAGAAGTAATCCGCTTGTGTTGTACCTAATGCTGGAATATCTTTACCCGCTTGTGCCCAAGAAGTCGCCCAACGTGAATGTGTATGTACAACTCCTCCAATATTTGGAAAGTTTTTATAAAACTGAACATGTGTCATCAAATCACTTGAAGGATTTAAGGTTCCTTCAATTACATTTCCATCTAAATCACAAATGACGATATCTTCAGCACGCATCGCATCATACTCTACACCACTTGGTTTAATCGCAATGACTTTACGTTCACGGTCAATTTCGGATACATTTCCCCAAGTAAAGGTAATCAAACCATATTTTGGAAGCAATAAGTTTGCTTCTAAAACTCTTTGTTTCATTTGTTCAAACATACTAATCCTCCACGATATAGACTGCAGCTTCATTACATGTATGGTTTGCCGCAATAATAATATCTCGATTTTCTTCATTCACGACTGCTAAGTTTGCGGGTCCGCATCCTTTTTCAAGAACTTCAGTCACAAATGCCCCATCTTTATATTGCACATAGAAGATTTCTGCATCTTTACGACGTACCCCTGCTAAGAAAGTATTTACACCTCGAAGTGTACAACCAACAAGCGTATGTGCAAAATCAATTTCATTTTGATAGCTATATACTTCTTTATAGTTTCCAGCTGTTTTTTTATAGATTTTGATTGCATTCCCATGGAATGGTTCAATGGTCATAATTTCATCTTCACCATCATTATCGATATCAATAATTGCGATTTCACTAATTGTGCCATCCATGATTTTCTCAGTTTTCCAAGCTTCTCCTTGTTTATTAGGAGGTGTAACTTTTAAAATTCCTTGATCACTTCCAAAGTAACCGACAGGCATATCATTTTCATAGTGTCTTGTATATCCATGATTTCTAAACAATCCACCAACTAGTTCGGTTAGTTCAATGGGTTGGGTTAAATCATCTGGAAGAATGGCTGTATAAATTTTCCCTGGTTTACTCCAGTCTTCTTTGTTTTCCTTTGTTTCAGCAATTGTTGCTCCAATAAAGTAGTTCACACCATCCACTCGATAAATATCAAAGCGGTGTAAGTATGGTAAATAAAATAGATCTTTTACTGTCCATTCTCCGTTTTCATAAACACCCCAAACAATTTTGGCTTTACTTGGTGAAACTTTTAAATAAAAATCCATGACTGCTAAAAACTCATTGCTTTTATTTGGTAAAGGTATGATTGACATTGTCCCTCCACCTTCTTGCCATACTACTTTTTTCGTCTCGAAATTTTCTCCACTATAGTCATAACAAGGATATCCTTGTTCCTCACTTGCTAAAAAGATATGTAAATCATTATCAATTTCTGTTGAGCTTGCACAGTAGCATCGATACATCTCATCCAAATGTTTTTTTGTTATTTTCATACACCCTCCTATTTGAAGAAAGGCTATCACCAACGTGACAGCCTTTCATGTTTTACTTCTTGAAACGTTGTTCTAAGTCAGTTTCAGCAACTTTTTCTTGAACTTCTTTTGCAGACATTACGTTACGAATTCCGATAACCGTAATCCCTTTCTTTTTTGCATCATCAAACATGTTTAAAAAATTCATCGGTGTAAATACTACATCGTATTGTGATGCTGATGATTTCCCTTCTGCGATTGAACAGTGGTGAATTTTTGTAATTTCAAATCCCATATCTGTTAATCCTTTGTTTGCACTTTTTTGAAGCATCAAACTTGTGCCTGATCCATTTGCACATGAAATTAAAACTCTCATAATTGTGTCCTTTCTCCTTTATGTATGTTTTATTGTTGACCTACTTTTTCTAAGTATGCATCGTAATCGTCAGTGATTAAGAAGTATGTATCTTTACGTTTACGATATTGAATTTGTGGAATTGCTAGTAGGATAATAGCAACAGCTGCGATACCTACATATCCTAAGAACTTCATAATTACTGTGAACATTGGCCATACAGTTGCCCAGTCAAACATTCCTAGGTATCCTCCGTATTGTGCAAGTCCTACCCATGTAGCAATTAATGCTGAACCTAGAACTTGAATAATTCCTGATACGAATGGTAATAGACATGCTGCCTTAATTCCACCTTTTTTGTTAGCGTATACAGCGATTGCTGCATTATCGAAGAACATTGGGATAAATCCAGCAACAATAATTGTTGGTGATTTGAATAAAATCAATGCTCCAATTGTTAAGAATTGTCCTAATGCCCCAAATAAGAACCCTAGCGTTACAGCATTTGAACTACCAAATGCCAATGATGCAGATACATCGATTCCTGGAACTGCCCCTGGAAGTAATGTGTTTGAAATACCGTGGAATGATTCTGTAAGTTCATCAACGAATGTACGTACTCCAAGTTGTAAGATCGCCAAGTATACAGCAAAGTGTAATGCAGTAGTAAGAATATAGAAGAAGAATGATTGTCCTTCCTTCATAAATCCAGCTTCAATTAAGTATGGTTGTCCTAAAACCATTAAGATAATTCCAAAGAAGAATAACATTAGAATTGCAGTCGATACCATATTTTCATTGAAAATTGATAAGAATCCAGGTAATTTAATATCTTCGATTTGTTTACTTGATTTAAACTTCATTTTACTTGCTGCCCAAGATGCTAATGCAATCCCAAACATTTGTTGGTGAGCTACCGCAAATCCAGCACCATCTGTAACTTCTTGTGTAATATCTACAGTTAAGTTTGAACCAACTGCCCAGTATAATCCAAGCAATACACCCATTACGATCAATACTTCAATACGTCCTAACTCAGGAAAACAGAATAGAATCAACCAGAATGCTGTTGCAGCTTGTTGTACTTGTACATTTCCTGTTGTAAATACAGCACGTAGTTTTGTCCATTTCTTTAAACGAACCAAAATTAAGTTAAAGATAAAGGCAATTAGAAGCAACATCATAACATCTCCAAATGTACGTCCAAATGTTTCTTGAACCCCATCTGTGATTGCGTTTTGACCAAAATAAGGGTCAATTACTGTTGCACTTAAATTAAACCTTTCTTTTAATCCAACTAAGATTGGTCTAAAGTTATTAACCAATCCTCCAGATCCAACCGATAAAATAAAGTAACCAACTGTTGCTTTAAGAAATCCAGCGATACTTTGATATAACGGTTTTTTCAATAACATGTACCCAATTAATACAATAAATCCAATGAAGTATGCCGGCTGCGTCAGAATGTTGCTAGCAAAATACTCCCAAATCCCCATTAAGAAATCCATAAACTATTAATCCTCCTCAATTATGTTCTTATATTTCTCTCTAACTGCAAGAAAGTCATCCATCGTTTCCATAGCTAACAAGTCTTCAACTACACCTTCTTCCATCAACATTGATGAAAGTCTTGAAATGTTATTACTATGTTCATTTGCATCCTTTGCAGCTAGCGTAAAGAATAACGTCGCGCTTTTTTCAGGGTTATCTTTTTCAAATTCAATATCTGAATCAAATTTCGTAAAACCAATTCCAGTTCCTAGAACCCCTGTACTTTTATCTGTTGAGTGCGGCATTGCAACTCCTGGAAGGAGTACAATGTACGCACCATGTGTATCTACACACTCAATGATTTCATCAACATATGTTTCTGTGATAAATTTCTTATCAATCATATTTTGACATCCAATACGGATGGCTTCTCGCCAATCGCCTACACCTTTTTCGAATCGGACTAAATCATTTTCATATAAGTAATCTAGCATTTTCATAATTATAAAATACTTGGGAATGGTACGTTTGGTTCATCTTCAAACGCATCCTCAAATCCTCTACGATAGTGATATACTTTTTTATCTTTGTCTGTAGGCCAAACATATTTTCCACCAACATCCCAAATGTATGGGTGGAATTTGTAATCTAATGCATCTTTTTTATAGTCATATAACATACGAATTTCATTTGGATCTGCTTTAAAGTTTGTCCAAACATCATAGTGTAATGGAATGACTACTTCACATTTAAGTGCTTCTGCCATACGCAAGATATCCACAGATGTCATTTTATCTTGGTTACCTGGAGGGTTTTCTCCATATGAACCAAAGGCAATATCAATGTCATGATCTTTTCCGTGTTTTGCATAACGCACTGAGTAATGTGAATCTCCACTGTGGTAAACATTACCAGCAGGTGTTTTGATTAAAAAGTTTACTGCTTTATCATCCATGTCATCAGGAAGTACTCCACGAATGTCTTCATCAGCTGTAACTAAACATGTTCGATCAAAACTATCTAGCACAACAATTTCAACATCTTTAATTTTTACAACATCTCCAGGTTTTACGACTTGGCAACGTTCTTCAGGAACTCCATAACTTAACCATTTTTTTACACTTTCAAGTGGACCAATAAATGGAACATCGTGTTTTACATTCTGCATAACTGCTGCTGCAAAAAATGGATCAATATGATCATTGTGATAGTGTGTAGATAAAACTGCATCTACATCAGTTACACCAAATGGATCATATGTAATTGGTGCTGCACGTAAGTTTGGTTGCGTCATACGTCCACCTGTCATATTACGCATTTGGTGGAATTCAGCCATTTCTTTAACTTTCTTTGTGCGTTTACCATTTCCAAACCATAAGTCGATGGCAATGTTTGTATTGTTTTCTGTTTTGAACCAAACACCAACACAACCAATCCACCACATAGCGAATGTTCCTGGTTGAACAACTTCACTATCGATTTCTTCATTTAGCCATGTTCCCCACTCAGGAAAGGCTCCAAGAATCCATGATTCTCTAGTCATATCGTTGATTTTACTCATGTTACCTCCTTGTGACTTCGTCTTTTTACAACTCCATACTAAATCAATTATGAACGATTGACAATCTTATTTAATGATTGTTTTGATTATTATATGATTGTTTTATCAAAATGTAACCGCTTTAGCGACCATATACTTGTAAATAGTTCAAAATATGATTTGACAAACATTCAAAGCGAACATATAATTTATTTATAAATCGAGAGGTACACATATGAAATTTTTCAAACTACAGAGTTTTTCTGATAAAACAAAAACCATTCTGACATATATTATCTTTATCATCTTTGCAATCTATAGTATCAACATTATTGTGAATACTAAAGATGTGACTGCAAAGATCATATTTGCAGTTATTGCCATTGTATTTCTGGTTATTGCTTGCTTGGGAGAATTTGTAAAAACACTCCATCGAAAGATGATCCTCTCTCTTGCTTATGACTTACATCCAGAAAAAGCAAATGCCTATAAACAAAAACTCGTACGATTTGATATATTTAAACAATATAAAGATTTAGACTTAACGTACGATACCCTTTATAATATTGATACGGGTAATTTTCAAGCGAACTTAGATTATCTAGAAACACATAAAGAAAGTTATCATACAAGTTTTGATGCAAAACTTGTATATGAGTTTACCGCATTTTATTCAAACTATCGTTTAGCAAATAAAACACAAGCTAAACAACACTATAAAAAATTAAAACAACTACAACAAATGAAAACCAAAAAGAAGCAAGTTGTAAAACCAATGTACTCTTGGGATTTCATTGATGGTGTATATTATCGACTTATGAATGATATGAAGAAAAGTAATAGTTCTTTTGAACAAGTACAGTTATCACAGATGAACAACCGTGAAGCAGCACTATACTTTTTGGAATATCTACCAGTTGCTAAAGAAATTGGAAATCAAAAAAAGTTGCAAGTTTTACTAGAAGATATCAATCAAATAGCAGGAACTTCAACTACAGTTAAACAATTAAAGTCTATCGTGTAATAAAGGGTGAGGTATCTATTATGAAAATGAGTAAATCGATTGTCGATTCACGTAGAAATCGAATCATGCAAAAAATCCAAACGGATGGCAGTGTCACAGTTGAAGATTTGGCAGAATCACTTCAAGTATCACAGTTAACCATTCGTCGTGACTTGCAGTACTGGGAAGAAAAAGGAGCGATTGAACGATTTTATGGTGGAGCAAAATTAATTCAACACTTTGTTAGCATTGATGATCATTTAGCTAGTAATGAACCATATAAACATGCAATCGCAAAATATGCAGCAAACTTTGTTGAAGAAGGTGATACCATCTTCATCAACACAAGTTCTACTGCACTCTTATTATTGAAATATATAAAGGATAAACATGTAACTGTTATTACAAACAATGGTAAAGTGATTATGTCAAACTTTGATCCTAAAGTATCCATCTTCTTAACCGGTGGTGAATTACGCACACCAAAAGAAGCGCTTGTTGGTGACTTTGCTTTAAACAACTTACAAAAGATTAGTGCCACAAAATGTTTTCTTGGATGCAGTGGTTTAACTTCAAAAAACGGAATGACAACTGCAATCCAACAAGAAGTCACTATTAATGAAATCATGATAAAAAACTGTATTGGACAAACCTTCCTATTAGCTGATCATACTAAGATTGGAAATATATACAGTTTTGTCTCTGGTGCGATTACGGATTTTGATTATTTAATTACTGATACATCTGCAAACGAGACAGAGTTATACAGCATTCGTGAAATGGGTGTAGAAACGATTACTTTAGAACCACTATTTAATATCTAAAAAGAGATGCCAACTACGGCATCTCTTTTCTTATCCATTTACAACTTCAGTTAAGTCTTTAGCAAGTTGTACAATATCCATGTTATTCATTTCTTGAACTTTCTTAAATAGTTCTTGGTAGTGTGCATCCTCTGTATCAACAAATGGTCCCACCATCGTCGCAACAATCGTTGCTATCGTATCTGTATCATATCCGATATTCACAGCATCATACACTGCTTGCATTGCACTATCTTTATTTAGTTCCATAATCCCAAATGCACAAGGCACAGCTTCACATACATGCAATCCATTTCCAATAATATCTGCAAGTTTTTGTAGTCTTTGTTCTTTCGTACTTGGTTCATTTGCTATCTCAATTGCTAAATGAATCCGTTTGATTAAACTTGATCCTGCTACATCTCTTGATTCTACACATGCAATTTCATAACTTCGCACGGCTCCATAGATTCCTGCTGCAATAACTTGATCCATACTACTAGACTCCAACAATCCCGCACTTGTTGCTGCTGCAACTGCACATGCTCCAGCAATTGCTAATGAGTTATCATGGGTAACACTTGTAATACATATTGCATCACGAATCGCACCTTCGATATCTCCTGGATGTAATAAACCTGCTGGTGCAATTTTCATTGCCCCTCCATTGGTAGCTTTTGATGCATAGTCCACAGTTACTGCTCCAGGCAATGGTTTCATTTCTGTATTTGGATCTTTATACATCGCAATTGCCGTTCTTGTGGTTGGTCCAGCAAAACGATTAAAGTATCTTGGAACTTCTGACCAATCTAAAATTGCTTGACTCACTGCTTGTTTATCGATCTTTCCACCATTTTTTAAAATTGATTTTGATAGAAAATAGATTTGGGAAAAGTCGTCTGTTACTTCACCCGCTTCATTACCTAAGGCAAATGCAGTTACTCCTGGTTTTTTAAAGTCTGTAACTGGACCATCATACATATCCATAATTTGTGCGCGAGTTAAGTTTTCAGTTGCTGCTCCCATCGCATCTGCAATTGCAGCTAACCCTAGTGTCGATTCAATTTTTTTGTTTAAATTCATTAACGTCCTCCGTTTATTTCAGCTTCAGGATCTTTGACTCCTATAATAAATGTTAATACCATACCGGCAACAAATGAAATTAGTAGTCCAACAACATATGCCCAAAGCGTTGCACCAGCAAAAGCTGGAATTGTTGTAAGTCCACCAAAGACAAATGCATTACCGACCACTCCAAACATTCCCATAAATGCACCACCAAGTGCAGCACCTAAGCACCCTGCAATTAATGGTGTTTTATATTTCACACCAATTCCATAAATTGCTGGTTCTACAATCCCTGATAACATAACTGAAGTAATTGCGGTTAATGAGAAGTTACGTAATTTCTTATTTTTGGATTTTAAGAAAATCGCAAATGCTGCTCCACTCATTCCAAAATTAGAATTCGCCGCATATGCAATTAATGCCGATGATCCTGTTCTAGCAATTTCTGGAATTACTACCATCGTATTTGGTGCCCAGTGAATTCCAAACATAATCAACACATTCCAAATTCCCCCAATAAATGCACCCGTTAAGATAGGATTAACTGAAGCGATAAATTCTACACTTTGTGCTACTCCAATACTTACATAATTTCCAATCGGTCCAATCACGCCAATCGTTAGTGGGACAAGCACTAACATCAAAATTGTTGGATTGACAATCATATGTAAACTTGTTGGGATCTTCTCAACCATAAATGCTTCCATTTTTGATTGAATCCACACCATTACGATTGCTGGAATGACTTGACTTGTATAGTTAAATACTGGCATTGAAATCCCATATAGATCAATCATGTTTCCGCCATTATCGACAACTAAATTAATAAAGTCCGGCATAATTAAGGCACCTAGTATCGCAACTGCAATATATGGACTTGTTTTAAAGCGCTTTGCACTTGTTACTGCAACTAATAGCGGTAAAAAGTAAAATACGGATGTCGCAGTTAATGTCAGAATCAAGTTTGTTGTACTTGTTGTTGATAATATTCCTACTTCATTTGCTAGAATGGTAAATCCCCGAATTAGTCCAGATCCAGCAAGTAATGGCAGTAGCGGCGAGAATATACTCACAACCAATTGCACAAACTCATTTAAATAATTCTTTTTTTCATCACGATCTTGTGATGTAGTACTTCCTGCTTCTTCTTTGAAAGATTTGATGATTTCATCATATACATGTACTACATGTGTCCCTATAATAATTTGAAATCCCGATTCTTTCTCTACTACACCAGTTACACCATCTAAATTCTTTATTTCATCTACACGTACTTTTTTAATGTCCTTAAATTTTGGACGCAATCTTGTAGCACAATGTGTAATTGAAACAATGTTCTCTTCACCTCCCATGAAAGTGAGTAAATCTTCTGCCAACTTTGTTGTTGTTTTCATCTTATACCTCCTCTTAAACATTACTTAGCAGATAAGACGTTATAACGTCTTAATGTCTAACTTGATTATAGTATGTATTTTTTGAAATGTAAACGATAAAATAAAAAATCGTATTTAAGCAATAAAAAAAGGAGTCTATTGTTTGTAGCAACAGCACTCCTACATATAGCTATTCAGACTCTAGTGATACCTTATATTGGTACTTATCTCCGCGATAATAGATCTCTGCAAATTCCACAATACGATTCATCGAATCAATTGTTACACGCTTGATGTGCAACAATGGTGAACCTACTGGAATTCCAAAATACTCCGATAAGGTACTATCGGACACGACCGATTCAATAGTTTCCTCTGCATTTTTAACTTTATATCCTTTTTCTTCACATAACTTATATAACGACAGATATTCGTTTTCTAATTCTTGATCTGTGAAGTTAATATAGTTTGGAAAGTTTACCCTTTGTAAACCGATAACTTCATCATCTTTATAATACAGTTTCTCTTGGAAACTGATTTTGCTTTCTTTAGGTACTTTCAACATCGATTGAATGTATGTCGTTGCATCTGCATCAATTGCATAACGAATGACCTTTGATGAGTAATACGAGTTTTTTTGTTCTTCCGAGAAACTTTTCAAACTTCGTAATTGTAGCGACTCTTTGTTACTCATAACAATGGTTCCAACACCATGGTTCTTTTGTAAGAATCCATCTTCCACTAACATTTGAACTGCACGACGTACAGTAATTCTACTTGCGTTATAGTGTTCTCCTAATTCCGGTTCACTTGGAATTAAATCACCAATTACGAATTCACCTTTTCTAATTCTCTTCTTCAAATCTTCATAGATCAAGATATATTTCAATTTCGAAATTTCCATACCAGCTATACTCCCTTAGCATCTCATTGTTAATAAAAGCAGTAGCAAGCGATACAGTTAATTGTACAAATAACTATTTTATGTAAAGTTTGCTCTTTTCGAGACTAAATAAACTACCCCGGGGCAGAGCCCAGAAAGCCATCCCATGGCTTTCCGACGGGGTATTTGGGTCGCTTCGCTCAAGCTGATTACACTCGCATTT
>NZ_JARXXJ010000038.1:0-12348 GCF_029893935.1 Breznakia sp. PFB1-19 | reverse complement strand
TCAAAACAAAGTAAAAGCCTGATTACTAATGTGTAACCAAGCTATATAGAATTCTTTATTTATTTCGCCTGTCTACTTGACAGGGGGTACATCAATATGGGAGTGTTATTATGATTTTCAAAAACTCCATGAGCTTTAAAGCTAAAATAAATCAAATTTCATATAGAAATGGAATGACCACGCAATCAGCTTAACAGAATTCTTTAGACATCCATTTCTGTAGTTCGATATATATTGAAAATGCTGTGGTAATGTCGAAGGAAGGAAAGTAATGTTAGAAATTATGATAAATAGAGATAGTGTGTGTTTAACTGATGATATGAGTGAGCATACGTTAATCTGTCAAATGGATGATGATGCAACTTATATAGATTTGTTTGTGAAAATAAAAGAACTAGATTATTTTCCGAATGTCTCTGGTAATAACGTTGTTTGGGTACTGCAATCTAAAGCGTATAATTGCATATTTTCATATTTTTCTTTTACTGATAAATTTTCTCCAGGTTTGTCAGAAAAGAATCTTATTAATTTGTGCAAAAAATATAATCACCTTCATTTCAAATTCTTTTCATCTCCTAGTAAGTGGAAAGCATATATTATGCAAATGTATAATGACAATACATATCAAATATGGAAGGATGGATGGGTGGAAGAAATAAAGTATTGTGATTATTTAGAAGGATTCTAATACAAAGTCACTAGTAGTTATATCAAAAATGATTAACGGACATATTCTTAGATACTTATCTCTTTTGACCAATCAACTGAATGATATATATAACTAACTTTACTATAAAAAAGAACTTCAAGCAGTATGAATCTACTTGGAGTTTTTGTATGATATTTAGTAAATATAAAATCAATGGTATAATACATAAGAATGAAATATAGAGGATGATTCATGAAGCATGCAACACAGTTTGGAAAAGAAAAACAAGTTGATCAAAAACTGATTCAACATGAGATAAAAGATGCCATACGTTTGAATAAATATATTAGTAGTTCTGGATATTGTTCACGTAGAGAAGCGGATAAATTAATAGAACAAGGACTTGTAAAAATTGATGGAATTACTGCAACAATGGGAAGTAAAGTACAAAATTCACAACAAGTTACAGTTAAAGAAACTATCATACAACCAACTAGTAAACTTGTTTATATCGCTTTACATAAACCAAAAGGAATCACATGTACAACAGATAAAAAAGATGCAACGAATATCGTTGATTATATGAATTATGAAACACCAATTTTTCCAATTGGCAGGTTGGATAAGGATACAACCGGTTTGATTTTATTAACCAATGATGGAGATATTGTAAATAAAATTTTACGTTCAGAACATGCACATGAAAAAGAGTATATTGTACAAGTGAATCGTAAAATAAAGAAGGATTTTTTAGACAAAATGGCAAGTGGAGTTACGATTTATAATGCAGTTACGAATGCACATCAAACAACAAAACCTGCTAAAGTAAAACAGCTGAGTACACATACATTTTCACTAATTATTAGTGAAGGGATGAATCGACAGATTCGCCGTATGTGTACAGCTCTTGGATATCATGTCGATGCTTTACAACGTGTACGCATTATGAATATTAAACTTGCCAATTTACCAGAAGGTATGTGGAGATATCTTAGTGAAGATGAACTAAATATCATGAATCAACAATTACAAAAATAAAGCCACAAAAGGCTTTTTTTCAAATGAAAGGAGAATTATGGAATATACAATTGATCAATTACAAGAAGCAAAGAAGCAATTACTTTCTTTGATTCATAAAACAAGTGAGGTTGTTAAAACCTTGGAAGCAAAGCAAGAAGAAAAACGTTATAAGTCACAAATTACCCTTGCTAAGCGTAGAGTTGAAGCATTTCAAATTTCTGTTGCTTTACTAGATGAGAAAATAAACGAGATGTAAGTTTTGTCACAAAGAAGCAATCTTGTTTTATTTGACTATATTTATAGGACATTTTTCGTATTTGTTGCTATGATATGTAAAATAAACAAGGAGATTATGAATGAATGTATTAGCAATTGATATAGGTGGAACCTTTGTAAAGTATGGTCTAGTTGATGACAATAATCAACTGGTTCATACATGGAAAAAAGAAACGAAAGCATGCAAAAGTGCAGATGAGTTTTATGATGATATTTGCAGTGGATTGGATTGTGAATATGATCTAGTAGGTATTAGTGCACCTGGTGTGCTAAGTGATGATGGAGTAGTAACAACTAAAGCGGGTGGTAATGCAATTATCATGTATCAAACCAATGTCACAAATGAGATTGAAAAGCGTCTACAAAAACCAGTAGCAACGATTAATGATGCAAAAGCAGCAGGGTACTGTGAATCGCAAATCGGAAATGGAAAAGGTGCAAAAAGTTCTGCATACTTCATTATTGGAACTGGCATTGGTGGTTGTCTATGTGATGATCGTGGTGTAATCACTGGCTTTGATGGTGCTGCAGGAGAGTTGTCTAACTTACCTGTTGGAATTAATGAGAAGACAAATGAAATTGAAGTGTTAGTTGAACACGCAGGTGTTCCAGGTTTAATTCAAAAGTATAATGCGCTTGCTAATGAAGATGTCAAATATGGAAAAGATGTGAGCGAACAGTTTATTGCAAAAAATCCATATGCAATCCAAGCAGTTGAGTGGTGGTGTGCAAACATCACACTGGGTTTACATGCAATAAATGTTGTGTATAATCCAGAGGTGATTTGTATTGGGGGAGGAATATCTGAAGCTTCATGGTTTTTAGATACACTACTTGATGTATACAACACCAAAGTATCCTTTCATTTCAAGTCAGCATTTCATCCAACAATAACAACGTGTAAATTTCACAATGATGCAAATTTACTAGGTGCAGCAATTTACACAAAAAATCAAAATATAGAAAAATAGTAAATCAAACCTTATATACTTTCTAGTCAATAAGATTCATGTATAAGGTTTTTATTTTGCAGTTAATAAAATGAATTTATAGTCTTTTTCGTTGCGTAAACAGTGAAAATCATCTATATTAAGATAGCGATATATAAGGAATGAAATTATGCAAATAGAAACATTTAAAAACTATCTTGATGCGCATAATCTTGATTATGAACAACAAGTTTCTTTAAAAGAATATACAACATTACATATTGGTGGAAATGCCACATTTTTTTGTGCACCTCGTTCAAAAGAGGAAGTAAAAATGCTGATTCAACAGGCAAAAACTTGTGATATTCCATATTTTATTTTAGGAAATGGAAGTAATGTATTGGTGAGTGATGATGGATATGATGGAATCATTATTTATTTGAAAAAGCATATGCATCAAATTTGGCATGAAAATCAAAAAGTATTTGCACAAGCAGGTGCAATGCTTTGGGATGTTTGTGAGTACGCATATAACCAAGTACTTACAGGTTTAGAGTTTGCCTATGGAATACCGGCAAGTGTTGGTGGTGCAACATTTATGAATGCGGGAGCCTATGGGGGAGAACTAAAAGATGTACTTGCAACATGTATCACGGTTGATGAAGATGGAAATTTTCATGAGTATACAAATGAAGAAATGGAATTTGCTTATCGCCACTCACGTTTGAGTGATACGTCTGAGATTGTTTTAGAGATTTCGATTCAATTAGAAACAGGAAAAGCAGATACAATACGTGCACGTATGGATGAGTTATGGGAAAAACGTCAAAGCAAGCAACCGTTAGATAAACCAAGTGCAGGTAGCACTTTTAAACGACCCGTTGGAGGATATGCTAGTGCATTGATTGATGAAGCTGGTTTAAAAGGCTTTGTATTAAAAAGAGCGATGGTGTCAGATAAACATGCAGGTTTTGTGGTCAATCATGATGGTGCGACGTATGAAGAGTTCATTGAACTAATTGAACACATTAAAAAAACAGTGAAAGAACATAGTGGAATATGTTTAGAAGAAGAAGTACGAATACTAAAATAGGAGTTTTATGAACGCAAAAGAGATGAATAATAGTTTATTAAAAACATATCGCAAAGATGTTTTTTCCAAATTCATGAAAGCAATACGTGATTACAAACTGATTGAAGAACATGATGTGATTGCAGTTTGTATTTCTGGTGGAAAAGATAGCATGATTATGGCAAAGTGCTTTCAACTTTTAGCTCGTTTTAGTGCGATACCTTTTGAAGTAAAATATGTAGTGATGGATCCAGGGTATTCACCAGCAAACAGAGAAATGATTGTTCATAATGCGAAACGTTTAGAAATTCCAATTGAAATTTTTGATTCAAAGATTTTTGAGTCTGTCGAACATATTGAGAAAAATCCATGTTACTTATGTGCAAGAATGCGTAGAGGCTATTTATATCGCTTTGCCAAAGAACTAGGATGCAATAAAATTGCATTGGGACATCATTATGATGATGTCATTGAAACAACTTTGATGAATCTGTTTTATGCAGGTGAAGTGCGTACCATGATGCCAAAATTACATGCAACAAACTTTAAAGGGATGCAATTGATACGTCCACTATATTTAGTTAGAGAAGATGATATTCTTGCATGGAAAGATTATGTAGGAATGGATTTTTTACAATGTGCGTGCAGGTTTACAGAAGATATTGAAAAAGCGGATCACGAGCATAGTAGTAAAAGAAAAGAAGTGAAACAACTGGTTAAAGAATTACATCAAAGTAACCCATACATTGAAAGTAATATCTTTCATAGTATGAGTAATGTAAATCTAGATAAAGTACTTGCATATTATGATGATGAACACGAGGTTTCATTCCTAGATACGTATAATGATAAATAGACTGTTAGCAATTTTGTTAGCAGTTTTTTTGTGTTCGTTTTAAATTTATAATAATGTATTCTTGACAATAGTGTGTGTCACACAGTATATTGTGATTGTGAGGTGAAACTATGAGTACAAAAGACTTACTTGCAAGTTATATTACCGAATTACGTAGGGGAAGTTTAATTATGGCAGTATTGGGATGTCTACATAAACCCCAATACGGATATGAATTATTGCAAACGTTGAAACAAAAAGGAATAGAGATTGAAGCAAATACACTGTATCCACTTCTAAGAAGACTCGACAAACAAGGAGTGTTACAAAATGAATGGGATACAAGTGAAAGTCGACCACGCAAATACTATGTGATCAGTAGTGAAGGAGAACGCTTGTTTCAAGAATTGGTCAACGAATGGAATTTGATGCAACAAAGTATGGAGGGAATTATTCATGAACAAGAAAAAAAATAATCGTATTGAACGATATGTGTATGATGTAGTACGACGTTTACCAGAAAGTGAACGCGAAGATGTGCGTAAAGAATTAGAAGCGAATATTTACGATATGTTGGCAGATGATGCAAGTGACGAAAATATTAAGGAAGTACTGTATAGTATGGGAAATCCTGCGAAACTAGCTGAAGAGTATCGACAAAAGCCCAAATATTTAATATCACCAGCAATCTATGAAGATTATATTCATGTTATGAAGATTGTGATTCCAGTTGTGGCAATTGCACTTGCAATCATTGGTGCAATTCAAGGAGTTTTCCAAGTGTTAGCTGTTGATCAACAAACATTAAGTGCAGCATTAGTTTTTAAAAAAGTTATTGGACATGCGATTGGATTAAGTACTTCTGCAGTTGTACAAGCATTAGTTTGGACAACCGTTGGATTTGTTATTTATGAAAGAACAAGTCTAAAAAAAGGTGAAGTGGATTGGAGTGTTGATGATTTACCTGAAGTTCCACAAGAGAAAACAAAGTCTATTCCATTAGCAGATATTATTGCAGAATTGATTATTGGTGTGATCTTTATTGTTGCTGTGATTTTGATTTTTGGTAATTACTTACCTTTCAAAGTCGCAATCTACGAAGATGGTTTACTTCAAACCGAAATATTTGCAAAATCATTTGTTAGTGTACTTGTACCCATGCTTGTAATTATGATGGCAATCTCAATGGTTGAATCTATTGTGAAGTTAATCTATCGCCATTGGAATATCAAAGTTTGTATCGTAAGTATCATAAGTCATGTAGTTGGACTATTTTCATGGCTATATATATTAGGACAACCTAAGATTTTTAGTAACACATTTTTTAGCTATGTTGCAAAACATGATATAGATCTTAATGCATTTATGCGTGTTGGAAATCGTGGGTTTGAAAATTCGATTATCCTAGTTTTCACAACAATTGCAATTATTGGTGCTTGTGCAGGTATTGCTATTGCAATTGGTAAAACATATATGTACTATCGCACAAAAAACAAGCAAATTGCATAAAGTTCTTGCCAGTTGGTTGTTTTTAAATGAGTAATATATTATAGTTGTTGTGCAAGGATGCAATACATAAGTAGTGGAGGATGAAGAAAATGAAAATTATCGTATGTAAAGATAGCAATGAAGTAGCAAAAAAAGCTTATGAAGTAATGAAAGATGTTGTTGTAAATAAACCAAATGCAGTTTTAGGATTAGCAACAGGTTCAAGTCCAATTGGATTATACAACGAAATGATCGCAGATTATAAAGCAGGAAATGTTTCTTATAAAGATGTAAGTTCATTTAACTTAGATGAATATGTTGGGATTCCAAAAGATCACCCAGAAAGTTACGAAACATTTATGCACAAACAATTGTTTGATCACATTGACATTAATCCAGCAAATACACACCTACCTTACGGTGATACACAAGCTGACTGTGATGCTTATGAAAAAGCAATGTCTGATGTTTCAGTAGATATCCAAGTATTAGGTATTGGACGTAACGGACACATTGGATTTAATGAACCAGGAACTTCATTTGATTCATTAACACACATTGTCGATTTACAAGAAAAAACAATTGAAGATAATGCACGTTTCTTTGATGGAAACATGGACTTAGTTCCTAAAAAAGCAATCACAATGGGTATTGCAACAATCATGAAAGCGAAAAAAATCTTACTTGTTGCGACAGGTGAAGGAAAAGCTGATGCAGTTGCTGCAATGAAAAATGGACCAATCACAGAAGATATGCCAGCTTCAATTTTACAAAAACACGATGACTGTGTCGTATTTGTTGATGAAGCAGCAGCAAGCAAATTATAAAATATGTTTAGGGAGGTTATAAAATACTTCCTTTTTTATTAACTTTTGTGGCATTACGTTCGCATGAAATAATGATAGGTGGTATAATACGAATATGGTAAAAGCAGTGGTTATGGATTTGGATGGTACATTGTTGACAAGTGATAAAATTGTATCAATTCCAACAAAAGAGAAATTGAATTGGCTTGCAGAGAAGAAAGGTGTCACTCTTGTATTGGCAAGTGGTAGAACCAAAAGTCGTATGAAAGATGCAGCTGAAGCAATTCAACTTGAACAACATAACGGGATGCTTATTGAATCCAATGGTGTAGCTTTATATAACTATAAAGACGATAGTCATAAGATTATTCGTAAAATGCACGATGAAGAACTTGCTGAAATTGTAAGAGCCCTGCAAAAATACCATTGTGAAATCCTCATTATGGGGGATGAAGATGTCTTTATTATGTTGCCTGAAGGTGTCAAAGAATCATACTATATTACACAAAATAGCAATATGGAAGGAATGCGTAATCGTGAGTTCTTCTTTATTGACTCAATTGATCAAGTTACACAAAAAGTAAATAAGATCTGTGTGTACAATCGTAGCGATAAAATTGAAGCTTTATTGGAAACATTAAAAGACGAAACATTTCAATATGACTATTGGATGGGTCGTGCTTCACCAGAGTGGCTAGAAATTATGCCAGATGGTGTAAGTAAAGGACATGCTTTACAAAAGTTGATGGAAATCAACAATTGGAATGAAGATGAAGTTGTTGTATTTGGCGATGGTGAAAATGATTTGTCAATGTTGAAAGTTGTAACATATTCAGTGGCAATGGACAATGCGATGGATATTGTAAAAGATGTCGCAAATTATACAACAGCGAGTAATGATAGCGATGGAATCGTAGAATTTTTCAATGATAAGGAGGAAGAATTATTATGAAAATTGTATCAGGTAGTGACTTTGAAAAAGAAATCGAACAAGGATTGGTATTAGTTGACTTTTATGCTGACTGGTGTGGACCATGTAAAATGCAAGCACCTGTATTAGAAGAAGTGCAAAACGAACTTCAAGATCAAGTAAAAATTATCAAATTGAATGTTGATAATGATCCAGCAATTGCGCAAAACTATAATGTTATGTCAATTCCAACATTAGTATTATTTAAAAATGGTACAGAGTTTGCGACAACTGTAGGTTTCCAGGCAAAACCTCAATTAATTGAATTCATTAATAAAGGAAAATAAAATATGAAAGTAATGAAAAGGATAGGTAAAATACTTATCGTTTTCTTGCTTCTTGTAGCATGCGTGTATGGAATTTATAAAGTTAGGGTTTCCACTTCTGGAAACCTTAATGTTTTAATTGTTGGGGTTGATGCAAGAGAAGGTGAGACTGTCTCACGATCGGACTCCTTGTTGCTTGCTCATGTAAATAAGGATCACAAAGTAGTGGATCTAATTTCCATTCCACGTGATTCATATGTATATATACCAGCAGTTGAACGTGAAGATAAAATAAATCATGCACATGCATATGCAGGAATAGAGGGAACTATCGAAACAGTAGAATTATTGTTCGATATAAAAATAGATAAATATGTAGAAGTGGATTTCACAAAGATGATTTCTTTAGTGGATACACTTGGTGGGATTGATTTGACACCAACCGCAACATTTTGCGAACAAGATGAAAACGATCAAGCAGATAGCTATTGTTTCACAGAAGGTGTTAAAGAACATATGGATGGTAAAAATGCACTAGCTTATGCTAGACATAGAAAAAGTGATAGTGATTTTGCAAGAGCTGGACGCCAACAAGAAGTGATTAAAGCTATGGTATCGACTGTGAAAAGTGCAGGTGTACCAAAGATGTTTAACTTTTATCAAGATGTCACAAAAATATCAGATACAGACTTTGGTTTGTGGGATATTACAGGATATGCAGATATGGCATTTCATGAATTTAGCTTAAATCAAGGTGTTGCTGAAGGTGTGGGTGGCTTATTTTACGAACCATATGCAGGACAAGAATCATGGCTTTTCTATATAGATGAAACATGGCTTGAACAAACAAAAGAAATGTTGCAGGAATAAGAGCTTGCAACTTTTTTATGTTTTTTATGTTTTTCGGTTTATAATAGAGTTAAATTAGAGGAATTAGACAATGAAAAATAAGAAAATGTTTTGGGTACTTGGATTTACCGTACTTATTGTTCTTTCGTTTACAGTAAGTCTTCATGCAGAAGTTGGAAACACTGGTGGTTTTGGCGGTGGTGGTTCTGGTGGATCTGGCGGTGGCTGGTCAGGTGGCGGAAGCTACAGCAGTGGCGGTGGCGGCGGTTCCAGTTTCTTTATGTTTCCATTCTTTGGTGGAGGGATTTGGCAAACAATCATCTTTCTGGTGATTATGTTCTTTATTTATCAAATGCGAAAAGGTAAAGTACAAGGAACATCATCACATCCATATCAAAGACAACAAACATATGTGGATGAAGCTAGTGCAATTGCGAAAGTACAAGCAATCGATTCCAATTTCTCAGCTGAGAAATTTAGAGGATGGGTTGGCGAATTATATGTAACTTTACAAGAAGCATGGGAAGCAAAAAACTGGCATACGGTTCGTCCATTTGAAAGTAATGCACTATTTAATATGCACAATAAACAAATGGAAGAATACATTGCAAAACAAATTACAAATAAGTTGGACAACCAAGAAGTACGTGATGTGAAAATCGCTGATTTTAGAGTCGATGGAGACCAAGAAGTTTTAACGGTTCAAGTACATGCATTTTGTACGGACTATACAGTTGATGATACGACAGGAAAAGTACTATCTGGAAATCCAAACCGCTTAGAAGAACGTTATTATCGCTTTGAATTTATTCGCAAAGCAGGCGTTAAAACAAAAGTAGAAGCAGATGGATTGGTACCGACGAACTGTCCAAATTGTGGAGCACCAACCAAAGTAACAAGTAGTGGAGAGTGTGAGTACTGTGGCTCTGTCATTACACGTGGTGATTACGGTTGGGTATTAAATGTCTTTAAAGCTTGGTAGATAGATATACATGTTTATAAAGAGGGAAGTTTATGAGAAATAAGGGAAAAAGAGTATTACTTAGTTTATTGATGGTCTTTAGTGTATGCATACTTGCAACTGCAAGTGTACATGCCGAAGTAGGAAACACTGGAGGCTTTGATGATGGTGGTGGAAGCGATTCTGGTGGTAGTGATTGGTCAAGCTGGGATAGTGATGATGATTATTCAAGCAGCGGTGGAGGTAGTGGAGAATTCACACCTTTTACAGCATTTGCGATTCTCTTCGGAGTTGGTGTATTTACAATTGTGATTATCAATAGTCGAAAACCAATTCCAGAAGCAACATCGAGTATAAATGAGGAACAGACCATTCAAGATATACAAGCAAGTGATCCAGAGTTTTCTGCTGATGAATTTAAAACATGGGTTGCAACACTATATATCACATTGCAAGAAGCCTGGGAGGCCAAAAATTGGCATACGGTTCGACCATTTGAGAGTAATGCACTATTCAATATGCACAATAAGCAAATGGAAGAATATATCGAAAAGAAAATTACGAATAAATTGGATGACCAAGATGTAAAAAGTGTCACACTTGCTAGTTATAGAATCGATGGAGATCATGAAGTACTCACCGTACAAGTACATGCATCATGTACAGATTACATGGTCGATGATCAAAGTGGAAACATTATTAGTGGAGATCCAAACAAAGTATTTGATCGAAAATACCGTTTTGAATTCATTCGTAAAATAGGAGTAAAAACAAGCGCAACTGCAGATGGCTTAGTTCCAAATCAATGTCCAAATTGTGGAGCACCTATAAAAGTAAATAGCAGCGGTGAATGTGAATATTGTAATTCTATAATTACTAAAGGTGATTATGGGTGGGTATTAAATGTCTTTAAAGCATGGTAAAGGAGAAACGACATGGGTTTAATTAAAGCAGCAATTGCAAGTGCTTCAAGTACACTTGCAGATCAGTGGTTAGAGTATTTCTACTGTGAGAGTTTAAGCAACAACGAATTAATGAAAAAAGGTGTGAAAGTTGTAAGCAAAGGAAGTAACACCAAAGCAAGTGAAAACATTATTAGTAATGGTACAGGTATTGCCATTAACGAAGGGCAAGGAGTAATCATTGTTGAAGATGGAAAAATTGTAGAATTTTGTATGGAACCGGGACGTTTCACTTGGGATTCTTCAAGTGAACCAAGTTTATTCTCTGGTGGATTTTCTGGCTTGATTGATTCATTTAAAACATTTGGAAAACGTTTTACAATGGGAGGAACACCAGGAAAAGATCAACGTGTATACTTCATCAATCTAAAAGAAATCTTTGATAACAAGTTTGGAACAGCTTCACCAATGGCATATAAAGATCCAACATATCGTGGAATTTATATTCGCTACTATGGACAATATACATTTAAGATTGAAGATCCAATCAAGTTTTATACAAATGTAGCAGGAAACGTTTCTAATACGTATACAAAAGATGAATTTGATGCACAAAGCAAAGCAGAATTTGTGAATGCATTAGACACAACAATCGCAAAACTAGCAGATGAAAATGTGCAATATAATGACATTCCAAAAAAACAAATGGAACTTGCTAAATACATGAATGATGCACTTGATGAAGAGTGGAATGATCGACGTGGAATTGTGATTTCATCAGTTGCAATTGAAAAGGTAACACCAGATGATGAAAGTCGTAAACGTATTGAAGATATCGATGATGCGATTATGTATAGTGATAAACGTGTAGCAGCTGGGCGTCTAGTAGATGCACAAGCTTCAGCGATGGAAAAAGCAGCAAGCAATGAAGCAGGTGCTATGCAAGGTTTCATGGGGTATGGAATGGCAAACCAAGCAGGAAACAATATTGCTGGAATGTTTGATGACAATGCAAAACCAGTAGCAGATCATCCTGCACCAAGTCAAAATGCAACATGGACATGTCCTGAAGACGGTATTCAAAATACAGGGAAATTCTGTGTTGAATGTGGAAATCCAAAACCAAGTGATGGGACATGGATTTGTCCAAATGATGGGACAAAAAATACAGGTAAGTTTTGCAGCGAATGCGGAAAACCGAAAGAATAGAATTATTGGAGGCAGTTAATGCTCAATGTCATTAAGTTAAGGATTGCACTAAACGTATAACCAGTTGAATAAAAATGGTTATACGTTTTCTTTTTCAGATATTCATAACGTTGTTG
>NZ_JARXXJ010000037.1:0-13219 GCF_029893935.1 Breznakia sp. PFB1-19 | reverse complement strand
CCTCCTTTCAATTGTCCCGAAACATAAAGTCACTTATATTATACCTTGTATCATCTGATTGCAACGAGGTGTTGCAATTAAAAAAATAATTGAGGACGTCAAGTAATAATTGACAAAAACCTTGTTTTTTAGGGTTTTTAATGCTATCATTACTTAGCGAGTAATTTCGATTACTCCTTGTTATCTTGTCAAAAGATAACCAATAGACCAGAAGGAGGTGTACAAAATGAGAAAATATGAGATTATGTACATCGTGAACGCATCATTAGATGATGCTGCTAGAGCACAAGTTGTTGAATCAGTTCACAAAACATTAACTGACAACGGTGCTACCATCGACAAAGTTGACGAATGGGGAAGCAGAGAGTTCGCGTATGAAATCAATCACATGACGAAAGGTTTCTACTATGTAATTAACGTTACAGCTGGAAACGAAGCGATCGCAGAGTTCAACCGTTTAACACGCATTAACTCTAATGTAATTCGTTTCTTAGTCGTAAAAACTGATGAAGAGAAATAGGAAGGGAACAGATTATGAATAAAGTTTTATTAACTGGTAGAATTACCAAAGACTTAGAACTAAGAAAAACACAATCTGGAACTTCAGTAGTACGTTTTACACTTGCTGTAAACCGTCGCTTCAAACAAGAAGGACAACCGGATGCAGATTTTATTTCATGTACAGCATGGGGAAAACAAGCAGACGTAATGAGCCAATACTTAGCTAAAGGTTCATTAATTGGTGTAGAAGGTCGTATTACGACTGGTTCTTACCAAGGGCAAGATGGAAAAACGGTATATACTACAGACGTAACGGTTGAGAACTTTGATTTCTTAGAATCAAGGGGAGCAAGTACACAAACACATGCACAACCTTATGTTCCGCAAAACCAACCACAAACTGGGTTTGCACAAAATGATTTTAATCAAAATCAATCATCAGTTGCAGACGACTTTGAAAACACATTAGACATTGCAAGTGATGATCTACCATTTTAAGTGAAAGGAGTACATCATGGCTTTTAAAAAACAAAGAGTTGGACGTAAAAAAATCTGTTATTTTACAAAAAACAAAATTGAAACAATCGACTACAAAGATGTTGAATTGTTAAGACGCTTTATTTCAGCTAACGGGAAAATTATTCCTAGACGTGTTACAGGAACAAAAGCGAAATACCAAAGAATGTTGGCTACTGCAATTAAACGTGCACGCCAAATGGCTTTACTACCTTACGTAGAAGATTAATGAATCATAGACTGTCGGAAACGATAGTCTTTTTTATATGCTTTATAGGCACCATATGAATCGACGGAAATAAAAGATTCTATCGCTGTTTTTTTATAAGTAAAACCTATAATTTCAAAAAGACATATAGCCCTTATTAGAAATAAAGTAAAATATTTTAACTATTATGTAAATATGTTTTTAATAAATGTCAGAGTTATTTGACACGATATTTTATATATGATATGCTTCATGTGTAGTAATCGACGAAAAACTAAGGAATTTGAAAGGTGGGAATGATCACATTGTGGCAAAAAATCTAAAAGTAAAAGCGGCACGAGCGGCACTTGATATGACGCAAAAAGATTTAGCGGAAGCTATTGGTGTTAGTCGACAGACAATGAACGCTATTGAAAAAGGCGACTATTATCCGTCCGTAAAACTCTGCATTGACATTTGTAAGGTCTTAGGGAAAACCTTAGATGAATTATTTTGGGAGGATTAAAGAATGAAAGAAATAAAGCATTTGGATGAACTCCAATTATTGAAAAGAGGAAATGTATTTAAGCATGGCTTATTTTCGCTTGTAGGCTTATTGTTGATCAACGCACTACTTTATTCGTGCGGAATAGAGTGGGCGTCAGGCAAATGGGCAGAATTAACAATTATCCTTCTCGTTGTCGTGTTGTGCAGTATCGAGTTTATCTATTATGACATATACCCATTGACAGAAAGAAAACAAAAATATTTGATATACTTTTCTGGTTTGTTCGGTTTTGTTGCTCTCATCGCTTGTATTTATGATTTAGTGATTGAAGAAGTAAGGATAGTTGCTAGTGGAAAAATTACTGATGGAGCATTAGGCATTATTTATGGTATATTGTTCATGGTTGTGTTTCTTACCTATATACTAAAAGTAAAGCATAATGCTAAGCATGAAAATGAAGAATAGTAGGATATAAAAAAATGAATGATCAACTTTGGATAAGCTGGGTACTTGTCGTCATACTCGTTATAATATCTTTTATTCTACTAATGGGAAAAGGTGGTTTCTTAATTGCAGGATACAATATGCAAAGCAAAGAAAAAAAGCAAAAATATAATGCAAAAAGACTCTGTCGCGTTGTGGGCGGTGGCACAAGCATTATTTCTGTAATTTTGACTGTAGCAACATTGTATCGCTTTGAAATGCCCTTGGCTATTTCTTGGATTATTCCGTGGGGATTATTCGGAATAATAGTAATCGTAGGAATTTTAGCGAATACGATTTGTTGGAGGAAAACGTCAACTGCTGATGAATGAATTGTAGGACTATCCTTCATTAAAAAATGAGTGATATTATGAACAATGGAGAATGGCTTTGCTACCTTACGTAGAAGATTAATGAATAATGGACTGTCGGAAACGATAGTCTTTTTTATATACTTTATGTACACTATATGAATCAGCGGAAATAAAAGATTATTTGATTATAGAGTGTTATAATTTGTGTAGACGATGATACCTTTATGCTGGTGGTAATATGATATGTTTCTTATTAGGTAACTAATGGGGATATCGCCAACCTCCTCTATCTTCCACACACACGAAGGAATCATGAATAAGTTTATGAGGTTGGTATGAAAGTGACTCTAATGATACAGGGTCACTTTTTAATAATCAGCAAACTTAAAATTTTTAGTTGACATAGAATATGGTATAATGTCACATATGGAAAATTCAAAAAAACAAGTGAAAGAAAAGAAATATACACCAATGATGATGCAATACTTAGAAGTGAAAAAAGGACTTCAAGACTGTATTGTTTTTTATCGTTTGGGAGATTTTTATGAAATGTTCTTTGATGATGCAATTGTCGCAAGTAAAGAACTTGATTTAGTATTAACAGGACGTAATGCAGGGGTAGAAGAAAGAGTTCCTATGTGTGGTATTCCTTACCATGCAGCAACTGGGTACATTCAACGTCTAACACAAAAAGGATACAAGATTGCCATCGTGGAACAACTAGAAGAAGCTAGTGCAGGTAAGATTGTAAAACGTGATGTTGTAAAAATCGTTACACCAGGAACGATTATGGAAGAAGCAAATGAAAATCAAAGTGGTGTATATCTTGCAACCATTTATGATTTTAAATATGGATATGCATTATGCTTTTGTGAGATGACTTGTGGGCAAGTTCTCGCTAAAAGTATTGACCGCGATTTTCAAACCTTACAGATGACATTACTATCGATGAATGTTAAGGAAATCGTTGTAAATGAAAGTCTGGATAACAAGGTGAAAAAACGTTTAGAAGAATATGGAACGATGACACTTTCTTATGAAGAAGATCTTACTTTAAAAGCAACATATGAAGCTTTATTAGATGTTCAAGATGTACACATCAAAACGAGTTTTGCGATGCTAACAAATTATTTAGAAGCAACACAAAAACGTGAAATGTCGCATTTAGGTAAAGTAGAAATGCTTGAAGATGATGCATACCTACAAATGGATTTCTCAACAAAAGCCAATTTAGAGTTATTACAACCACTACGTGTTAACAGTAAGTCACAAACTTTATTTGGGTTTTTAAATCATACGAAAACGGCACTAGGGGCACGTTGTTTAAAACAATGGATTTCATATCCATTAATCGATGAAGCAAAAATCAACCAACGTCTAGATGCAATTGGATATTTAAATGACAATTTTATTTTAAAAGATGAATTAAAAGAAGAGTTGAGTGCAGTATATGATTTGGACCGTCTAGGGGCAAAGATTGCTTATGGTAATGCCAACCCACAAGATGTTCGTCGTCTAACTTCAACATTAGTTGCAGCTCCTAGAATTTTAGAAGTCTTTAATGGTTGTAAGCAAATGATCCAAGAAGTACAAGTGGATGCTTGTGTGGATTTAACGTTAAAACTAGATGGAATCATGTTGGAAGATGCAAGTAATAATCCAAAAGATGGACATATCTTTGTGGATGGTTATGATAGTCAACTTGATGAATATCGTAAGATTCAAAATGAAGCCAATCAGTACATTTTGGATTTGGAATTACGTGAAAAAGAACGAACTGGAATCAACTCATTAAAAGTTGGATACAACCGTGTATTTGGTTACTATATTGAAGTAAGTAGTACAAATCTAGGTAAACTGAAAGATGATTTTGGTTACACACGTAAACAAACACTAACCAATGCAGAACGTTTTGTTAGTGAAGAACTAAAAGATTTAGAAGATAAAATCTTACATGCAAAAGAAAAAAGTGTACGTCGTGAATATGAACTTTATCAAATGTTGATTGATGAAATTCGTCTATACTTACCAAAAATACATCAACTTGCACGTGCGATTGCGAAAATTGATGCGCTATATGCCTTAAGTGTAGTTGCAAGTAAACCTGGATACATTCGTCCAGTCTTTGAAAACAACAATCGCATTCACTTAGTGGAAAATGCACATCCAATTTTAAATGATATGATGAAGAAAAGTCGTTATGTAACTAACGATTTACAGATGAATGCGGATGACAGTATTATGATTATCACGGGACCAAACATGGGTGGAAAATCAACCTTTATGCGTCAAGTTGCCTTAACGGTAATCCTTGCACAAATGGGAAGTTATGTGCCAGCTAAAGAATGTGTCTTACCAATCTTTGATAAGATCTTTACGCGTATTGGAGCAAGTGATGATATCATGAGTGGTCATTCTACATTCATGGTAGAAATGATGGAAGCAAATTACGCTTTGCAAAATGCGACAGATGCATCGCTGATATTATTTGATGAAATTGGACGTGGTACTTCTACTTATGATGGAATGAGTTTAGCATATGCAATGTTAGAGTATTTACATGAACATACCAAGGCAAAAACACTATTCTCTACCCACTACCATGAACTAACTTCACTAGAAGATACGTATGATGGAATTCGTAATATTACAGTTGCTGTAGATGAAGATGATGATGAGATTGTCTTCTTATACAAAATGAAACCAGGAAAAGCAGATAAGTCCTATGGAGTCAATGTTGCTAGACTAGCAAAACTTCCAAATAGTTTACTTGAACGAGCAAGTCAAATATTAGCAAATGTGCAAAAAGATGAAATTGACTTACATGTAGAAATGCAAGAAGAGTTGGTTAAAGAAGATCATCAAGCAACAGAAGTCTTACGTAAATTACAACAGGCAAATGTCGAACAAATGACACCGATTGAAGCCTTGTTGTTTCTAAATGAACTAAAGAAATAGGAAAGGAGTCAGCATGGCAAAAATTCAAAGATTAGATGCACATTTAACAAATATGATTGCAGCTGGAGAAGTTGTTGAACGACCAAGTGGAGTCATTAAAGAGCTTGTTGAAAATGCAATCGATGCCCATGCATCAAAGATTCAAATTCATGTCCGCCAAGGTGGAATTGAAGAGATGATGATTGTGGATGATGGAGATGGAATGAGTGCACAAGATGCAACCCTTGCCTTTGAACGTCATGCGACAAGTAAAATTAAAGATGTAAAAGATCTTTGGAAAATCTCGACGATGGGATTTCGTGGAGAAGCCTTACCATCGATTTCCTCTGTATCTCATGTGGAATTAAAAACAAATGATGGAACTGATGGAACTTTAGTTGAAATCTCTTATGGGAAAACCTTACAAGCAAAACCGATTGGGACACCAAAAGGAACGCAAATTACGGTTAAGAACTTATTTCAAAGAACACCTGCACGATTTAAACATTTACGCAGTGCAAGTTATGAATTCTCACTTATTAGTGATGTAATTCAAAAGTTTGCGCTAGCATATCCAAACATTTCATTTAGCTTATTTCATGATGACAAGATGGTATTTCAAAGCAATGGAAATGGAAATATGCAAGAAGTGTTACTGCTAATTTATGGTCGTGAAGTAGCAAAAGCAGCCATCAAAGTGCAAGGTAAAGATAATGACTATGCAATCGATGGATATGCAGTTCAACCATTTCAAACAAGAGCAACAAAATACTACATGTTGTTTTTTATCAACAATCGAATGATTCGTTCCTATCGTCTACAAAAAGCAATTATGGATGCATATAGTCCATATATTCCAAGTGGACGTTATCCAATTGTTGTATTGCATATAAATATGGATCCACAACTTGTAGATGTAAACGTGCACCCAAGTAAATGGGAAGTACGTTTCTCAAAAGAAAAACAGTTAGAGTTTTTAATTAAGGAAACTTTACAAGCAGCTCTTCGCGATAAGATGGAAGTCAATCGTGTGGTTAAACAGGAAAAACTGGAAGTAGAAATGCCAACCTTCCAATTTGAGGAAGTTAAAAAACCAGTTGTACCTGTATATCAAAATGTCGAATCTGAAACAATCACACCAAAAGTAGCTGAGCCTACGGTTGTATATGAAAAGCCAACCTTGCCAAAAGAAGAAATTGTAGAAGAAATACCAGTACAAGAAGACGTGGTGGATGTGATTGTTCAAAGTAGTCCTGAAGTACAAAAAGCAGAACCAGCGAAAGTGAAAAATCCATCGTTTCCAGCGATGCGTGCACTAGCCCAACTGCAAAAAGCGTATATCTTAGCTGAAGGTGAAGATGGTTTATATATCATTGATCAACATGCTGCACAAGAACGATATAACTTTGAAGTGATCAAACAAAAAGTATTAGCAGGAGTAAAAGACCAACAGGATTTACTTGTGCCAATTACACTAACTTCTACCTTGCAAGCGATTCAAAGTGTGGATGCACTAAATCAAAAGCTGGAACCACTAGGTATCCAATTTGAAGTGTTTGGGGATACAAGTTTTGTGGTGCGTAGCATTCCCACATGGTTAGTAAATATAGATGAACAAGCCTTCTTACAAGATATGGTTGATTACTATATTAAAAATGAGGAAGTGGATATTGAAAGTTTACGTAAGCATGCGCTTGCAACAATGGCATGTCACTCATCGATTCGTTTCAATCGTTCATTAAGTTTACCAGAGATGCAACAAGTCATTAGTGATTTAGAGCATTGTGAACAGCCTTTTCACTGTCCACATGGACGACCAACTTTTCTTAAGTACACAATGAAAGACTTAGAGAAAAGTTTTCTACGGGTGAAGTAGTATGGATAAAACAAAAGTACTAGCCGTGATTGGACCAACTGGTGTTGGAAAAAGTAAGATGGCAATTGAATTAGCTAAGAAATTCAATGGTGAAATCATTAGTGGTGATGCTTATCAAGTATATAAACAACTAAGTATTGGTAGTGCGAAAATCACACCTGAAGAAATGGATGGTATTACCCACTACTTAGTGGATTGCTATGACTATGAAGATACCTACAATGTAAAAATATTCCAAGAACAAGCACGTAAGTATATTGCCAAAATTCAAGCAAAAGGAAAACTTCCCATCATCTGTGGAGGTACCGGATTATATATCAAAGCGGCTTTGTATGATTATGTGTTTGAAGAAGAACAAGAAGATGAAGTATATAGTAAACTACTGGATAGTTTATCGGATATAGAATTATATGAACGTCTTAAACAGGAAGATATTGAAAGCGCAAAAGTCTTACACCCAAATAATACTCGTCGCATCAAACGAGCTTTAATGATGAATCATCTTGGTCATAAAAAAAGTGAACGCCTACAAAAACAAAATCATGAAATGTTATATGATGCATATATACTAGGCTTAACTGTTGAACGTAGTGAACTATACAAACGCATTGATGCACGTGTAGTAAAGATGATGGACATGGGGTTACTTGAAGAACTTCAAGATATTGTGAAAGATGATACAACGTTTGCGTTACAAAGTATGCGCGGGATTGGCTATAAAGAATGGCAAAGTTATTTTCAAGGCGAAGCAAGTATGGAAGAAACCATCAGCTTTATTCAAAAGAACACGCGCAATTTTGCGAAGCGACAATATACATGGTTTAATAACCAAATGGATGTACATTGGTTTGATATTCAAAAACCAAATATAAAAGAAGAAATACAACAACAAGTGCAAAACTTTATCGAAAGTTAGCACTTGTTTTTTGTCTAAAAAATCATATATATGTACATATAAGGATATGTAAAAATACAGTACTTATATCAATTTATACATGGTAGGAATAAATGTTTCAGTATTTATATAGCCGGTCAATTTACTTCTTGTGTAAACTACTTTATAATGAAAGTGTGGGATACGTTTGTGTCCAAAAATATTGTGTGTGCGTTAATAAGGTAGAGGGTCTTCGTTTTTTTTGCATCGTAATTGGTGCAAAGAAGCAGGGCCCGGTTTACGAATCAAACGCCCTTGCTTGCTTCGGGTAGTTTATTACAATTTCATAATCAAACTTTATTAATGCAGTTCATTTGTGTGTGGTACTTTGAGCTGTTTTTTTGTTCGAGTACAAATTAATAAGGAGGAACATTATGAAAAGAGGTAAAGTATTTTTCGTAGTGCTGCTTACGTTTACCATGTGTACAGGTTTCATCAGTATGTCTACACAAGTAAAGGCAGTTACTACACCAACGGTTTGTGAAAATCTACCAGCCGTTCAAGAAATGCAAGAAAATGATACGTTGATTCAACACTTCCCTGATATCGCATTTGCTACATATGTGGCAGAAGTTATATTGAAACAAACTGGAGTAGATGTACAAACGTATCAATTAACAAATACAGATATTCAAGCGATTTATAAAACGCAGTCAGTACTTATCAATAGTTCATATCCAGTTCAACAACTTGATGGAATCCATCATTTTAAAGCATTACGGATACTGAGCGTTGATCAAAAGGATGTGACAAGTCAAAAACTACAAACCCTACCAATGGAAATGGCATATGTAAAGGACACACTTGTTAGCCTAACTATTGGATATGCAGGTTTACAAGAAGTTCCAAGCGTCATATCATGTCTAGAAAACGTAACCACACTTAATTTCCAATACAATCAAATTCGTACAGGTGCACAGCGTGTTATAAATTTAGAGAATCTACATAGTCTATCGTTTCTTGGAAACTACATTCAAGATGTACCAGTAGGGATTTCAAATCTTACAAAGCTAACGCATCTATCGTTTGCCTTTAACCGGATTAAAGAAATTCCACAAGAAGTGTATACACTGCCAAATCTTCAAATCTTGGCATTTGCGACAAACCAAATTACAAGTATTGAAGGTGCACAGCATATGGCTTCAAAAAACTTAATTCAGTTTACGCTAGCATACAATCAAATTGTTGATTTCTCACCACTATATGCATTAGCAACAAGTGGACAATTTGGAAATCAATATCGCATGATCGATACACCAGAAATTGTAGATGAAGGTGCAACTACTGTGGAAATCGATTTAAAAGACTATGCATTTAACCACATGGGCGCAAGAGTTCCAGATAATGAAGCATATGTACTTTACTTTCCACAACTAGTGACAACAATTGGTTTCTATGATGAAAGTCAAAGTTATTATTCACATTACAATAACCCAATTACGCCAAGTGATCGTACAAAAGCAGTTGTCATTGATCGAAATAGTGAACAAACAAAAGTTACACTCGATATTCAAGAAACTGAACAATTTGGTAAACATGTAATGATTCGTTTTGAAGCAGTAGGTGCAAAACTTGATGATCAATTTAACTGGTCATCATTTGGTGTCAACAACAATGATTTGACATATATTATTCCAATTGAAGAATACATTCCACCAAGAACAGGATATACTGTATACTACTGGGAAGATGCAATTGGTAGTGATGAAAACCATGCAAATTATATCGGTCGACATGATTCAGATGCAATTCATCTTCATGATGATGAAATTACGTTAAGTGATGAATTGATTCATAAGTACATTGATCATGATCCATTATTTGTAGTAGATAGTGTAAGTAAGAAAAACTTGCGTATTAATATTGAACAAGTTGAAGATAATGTCTTCCATGTTGTTTATAAGCGTAATGAACCAGTGATTAAAAAAGTTGGCTACGTGATTTACTACTGGGAAAATGAAATTGGAAGTGATCTAAATCATGAGAATTATCTAGGAACGTATACAAGTGAAACTGTCTATGTAGATGGAGATAAAGTTGAACTAACAAATGATTTGATCCGTCGATTCATTGACAAAGATCCACTATATACACTTAAATCAGTGAGTAGAGAAAGTTTAATTATGGATGCTACAACAAGTGAAAACAATGTCTTCCATGTTGTATATGCAAAACAAGCACCAGCAATAGCACCAAAGATTGAACAACCATCAGTTGCTCTACCAAGTGTTGCAACTTACGATGCAACAAAAGACTGGTTGTACATCTTCTTTGTTGGCATTGTAGCGGCAAGTATTCTTATCATCAATCAGCGAAAATACAAAAAACCGAATAGCTAAGTAGCAAGCATAGAGAAGGATGAACATCGAAAAATGGTGATTCATCCTTTTCATCGCGATATTTTAATTATTTATAATCATTAATTTATTATATTCATATGGAGATAAGAATAATATCGTTATTTCGCGTAATATTTATATAGAAAACGCTTTTTAAACAATTTACAAGCGAAAATAAATTGAATATGATTAAAGTGTGGAATACAAATGTATTCAACCAATCAATGTGTGTGTGCGTTAATAAGGTAGTGTGTCATTGATTGTGTGTTGTTCTTTGATGCAAAGCGAATGATTCCATTCGCAATCAATCATCTATATTTTTCCCTGTTGATTGATTCTTTACATAGTTAATACTTTATTAATGCAGTTCATTCGTGTAGTACTTTGAACTGTTTTTTGTTTTAAAGTACTTGTGTGTGTTGGGAGGAACGACTATGAAAGGAAAAAATAGTACCCAGAAAATATTTAGTTTGATTCTCACATTCGTATTAACTATTGGCGTATTCTTTACAGGTTCAATGGTGCAAATAAAAGCAAATACTGATGCTCCAGAAAATGGAACACTTGGTAGCAGTGAAACAGTAATTCCAGATCAAAATACAGGAGTTATATTGGGAGCAGCACTAGATGAAGCTAGTGTTGTAAAACAAGTGAAAAAAACAGAAGTTCCAGGTGTATATGACATTACATTTGGAGCAACAGTGAAAGGAAGAAAATCAACTACAGGTGCAGTAAACGTAATCTTTATTATGGATAAAAGTGGAAGTATGGCAGGCGCACCATATACAAGTGCTAAAGCAGGAGCGAATGATTTTGCTAAGGCATTACTTACAGATCAAAGATTAGCAGGTCGTGTTTCAATTCGAGCAGTTGAATTTTCTCATTCAGCATATAAGATTACAGATAATCCAATTACGAATATTTCACAAATTACAGATGCTAATGGAAATATCACATTTAGTAATATATTCGGTAGTACTGGAGGAACAACGAATGTTGGAGCTGCATTTGCAGCTGCAAAAAGTTATATGGATCCATCTAGAGATAACTTTGTTGTATTACTTTGCGATGGTGTAACAAACGAAGGTGGAGGCGGAGGACTATCACCTCATAAATATGCAGAGCAACAAGCAAACGATTTAAAAAATAACGGTGCAACCATTTACTCTATTGGTTACAATCAAACAAGCGATACTGGAATAAAGAATTTAAAAGCATATGCATCAAAGATTAATGATGAAGCACTATATTATGTTGGTGCAACAGGTAATGTTGAAAAAGTGTTAGGTGATATTAAAACACATATCTTAGATCTTGTTGAATCTCGTAAAGCAACAATTACAGATGTTGTACCTGCACCATTTGAAGTCATTGGCTTAGATGAGCATGTAGTAAATGAAAATGGTCGTACAGTTGTTAAAGATTTACCAATTGCAATGAGTGTAGATGCAGATGAAACTGCTACTGGAACTGTAACATTCCAAGTTCGAATTAATGAAGAACTAGTTGATGGACCAGGTTGGTATGATATTAATGATCATGCTAATAACGGTGTATATTTATCGTATGCAGCCGATGATGAAGAAAAATCACAACTTCCAATAGCAGGTCCAAACCCACAAGCGTACTGGCAACATGTTAGAGGATATAGTTTAAACCGTGTGTTGTGTGATGAAGAAGGAAACCCTCTAGGCTCTGAAATGCAAACAGTAGCACCTGTTAGTGCAAACCAAATGTTTGTAACTGGACAAAGTGAAGTATATCAACCAGAAGTAGCATTTGATACTGCACACTTTGCAGATGGTGATGCAATACTTGATCGAATTCCAAATGAAGATGGAACAGGATATTATGAATTCTTTGGTGAAGTAGATCCAGTGAAGATTACTTACTATACAGAAAATAATGTTACAAACGCATACTTCAAGTTTGTTCGTACAAAACAAAACTATCGTGTAGAACACTATACGTATGAAGACGATATTGCAAAAGCAGAACTTCGTAAAACAGAACCGAATGTATTAGGACCAGTTGATATTGGACACATGGTTAAAATTGAAGTTCTTGGACATGACTTCTTAATGGACCAAACAGGTAAATTAAAATATGTATATGACTCTCATGTGAAAAACGATAAAGCATTTGATGCATTTGCATTTACGGTAGAAAAAGATGAAGCAAATAACATTGTGAAAGTCTACTATAAAGAAATCGTTGAATTACCAAATATTGATCCACCAAAAGAAGATCCAAAACCTACACCGACGCCAAAGCCTACACCGAAAGCAGCTACACCAGTAGCACTACCTTCAGTAGCAACATATGATGCAAGTCATGCACAAGCATATCTATGTATCGTATTGTTAGCGGGAGTAGTGATGGTATCAATATACAAACAAAAAAGAAATAAAAACCACTAGTCTATAACATCGTGTGTTTAAAACGGCACACCAAAATAACTTGGGGTGAGTCAGAAATTTGATTTAAAATAACATGGGGTGCTAGGCACCCCAAAGTTCTTTAAAGACCGACGGTGTAAAAATTTTTGTGTAAAGTATCCTCCCTTGGTAGAATGAAAATAACTACCAAAGGAGGATTTTTAATATGAGTAAGAAAGATATCAT
>NZ_JARXXJ010000036.1:0-13282 GCF_029893935.1 Breznakia sp. PFB1-19 | reverse complement strand
TATCTTTCTTACTCATATTAAAAATCCTCCTTTGGTAGTTATTTTCATTCTACCAAGGGAGGATACTTTACACAAAAATTTTTACACCGTCTTAATTTGATCAATGGTTTCTTTGGTTTCTCCACTTACTGATAAAACAAAGATGACAGAATCTTCAGAGAAATCTGCAGGCACTGGATAAAATGGATCATCAATATGCTGTGAGAATTTTCCAATGTTTAAAAAATAACGTGCTGCATATTTACATAATGCGCCTGATGTTCCAATCCCCATAAAAATCAATTTCGGTTTACTTGTAATCACTTGTGCAATTTCATCTAATTGCTCATCAAAATCATCAGTATCGACACGTTTAAAATACTCATACAAATATCGTGTTTCATTATGGTCAACAATATCTTCGTTTTTTTTCCAACTCCATACGATACTTAATTTTGAATTCCGCATATCCATCACAACCAACTTTCTTGCAAAAACGTAAGACTGTCGTTGTTGATACATGCGCAGCTTCTGCGACATCTCGAATTTTCATTTGTTGAACTTTCTTTGGATTTTTTGAAATATACTTTTAAACTTCTAGTTCCGTTTCATTCAAACTTTGTATTTGTTTAGCTGATAACATATAACACACCTCTTTTTATTATCATAACATAACATTCAAAATGAACAAGTAGCTGTTATGTTAGGCATAAGCGATTCAACAAAAGTTTCGAATATATTTATATGATAAATCTCTCTTTCATCTTTTCAACACATGCTGTTGATAATCCAATTTCATTCTCTATATAATTATCAAATCCTCCATATTCATTTTCAATTACAGCGATTGCGCTTGCTAAGTATTCACTTTTTACATAAAGCATCGTTTCCATTGCTTTTATTTTTTCCTCTGATGCACCCTTTTGTCTATAAGCGTTTAAATATACTTCATTCGCTTCTTTACGCATTTGATTCGTTAATAAGTAATCTGTATAAATGTCTTCATCGCTTACGCCTAATAATTTCAAAATGAAAGCTGCACCAATACCCGTACGATCTTTTCCTGCAAAACAGTGAAATAGAATCGCACTATCATCTTCTATTATTGTTTCTAAAAACTCTTTATAAGCTTGTTGACTTGTTTTTGAACGAATGATGCTTTTATATACTTCAATCATCATGCTATCGGGGTCAATATCATTTTCCTTAAAGCTTTTTAGACTTGTACTATGTTCGAAATTTTTCATAATATCCAAATGAATATGTTTACTGTTTGGCAATATATCATCAGGTCTTTTCTCTACTTCATCAAGTTGACGAAAATCAAAAATATAGCGTATTTGATATGTATTTACTAGTGCATCTTTTGCTTTTTCACTTAATGATACCAATTCGCCACTGCGAAAAAACTTTCCTTTTTTTACGACTCCACTAGGTGTTTTATAGCCACCTAAATCTCTAAAATTTACTAATGTATACATTTCTCATTACCTCCTATGCATTAACCATGCGAATTTTTGTGACATTTTTATGTAACGATAGATCTTCAATAATATCTGCGTAATATAATCCTTTTGGTAGATTTATTGTATAAAAATTACAATATACACGATAATCATCGTGTTTCTCTACACGAAAATCCACATCAGCAACTGTAATATCTCTACTTTCAAAATAGTCATTAATTACACTTTTCGTCTCAATACGATGAATATATTGTATCTCCAATTTCTTTTGAGTTGGTACTTTTAGAAAACGATGCAGTATACTCAGCACTCCAATGATTGCAACAGATCCAACGAATGTAATTGCATAATATCCCATACCGATGGCAATACCTAAGCAAGCACTCGCCCATAGTGAGGCTGCTGTGGTTAACCCGGAAACTGATTTTTTATTGACAATAATTGTTCCTGCTCCCAAAAAACCAATTCCACTTACAACTTGCGCAACTAATCTTGTACGGTCCGAACTTACTACTGAAAGTAAATCTAAGTTTTCACTTGCTAGTGCAATTGACTCTATATGTACTTGCGTTTGAATTAATGCGATAATTGTTGCTCCAACACAAACTAAAATATGAGTCCTAATACCTGCTGGACGATTTTTATACTCACGATCAAATCCAATCAAACCAGAGATGATTGTTGCCAATGTTAAGCGAATTGTAATATCTAATACACTCATATTATCCCCTCATTTCCTCCTAATGAAACAAAAACCCGAGGACGAATGTACATGCTTCGTATCAGGTTTTTGCTTTCTTACAACTTGTTATATTATAACGTTTTTTTAATGATCATGTAAATCTCTACGATGTTAAATCACTACCATTTGTATCTATTACTTTTTTGTACCAATAAAATGAATCTTTTCTACTTCTGATATTTGTTCCATTACCTTCATCATCCATATCAACATAGATAAAGCCATAACGTTTACTCATTTCACTTGTACTTGCACTAACTAAATCAATACATCCCCAAGGTGTATATCCCATTAAGTCAACACCTTCCTCTATCGCAATTGACATTTGTTCAATATGCAAACGTAAGTAATTGATTCGATACTCATCATGAATTTCTCCATTACTTTCTACTACATCATGCGCACCCAAACCGTTTTCCACAATGAATAGTGGAATTTGATATCGATCATACAGTTTGTGTAAAGTTACTCTTAATCCTACAGGATCAATTTGCCATCCCCAATCACTTGCTTCTAAGTAAGGATTTTTCTTAGTCCCCAGTATATTCCCCTCAGTTTTTTCACCATCATTATTAGCTGATGAGACACCTGACATATAGTAACTAAATGACATGAAATCAACTGTTCCATTTAGTAAGATAGCATCATCTTCATCTTCCTTCACAATATTGATGTTATTGTCTTTAAAGAACTTATTCATATATGTTGGGTAATATCCACGTATTTGAACATCAGAATAGAATAGATTGTTATGATCACTATAAATACTTTCCATAACATCTTCCGGTTTACAAGTTTCTGGATATGATTCCATACGTGCTAGCATACAACCAATTTTTGCTTCTGGTAACATCTCGTGACATAAGTTTACACATAATGCACTAGCAACAAACTGGTGATGTGCTGCTTGATACTGTGCCTGCATAAAGTTATCCACATTATCTGCTAGGATACCACCACTTAAATACCCGGTCATTCCAATAATATTTATTTCATTAAACGTTAACCAGTATTTAACTTTCCCACGATAGCGAGTGAATAGTGTTTTTGCATAAGTTACAAATGCATCAATGGTTTTTCTACTTTCCCAACCATTTTGTTTCTTTGCTAATGCTAAAGGAAATTCATAATGCGAAATTGTAACAAGCGGTTCAATACCATATTTTAAACACTCATCGATAAGTTTTTCATAAAAGGCAAGACCTGCTTCATTTACTTCTCCATCACCATTTGGAAATATTCTAGGCCAACTAATGGAAAAGCGATATACTTTAAACCCCATTTCAGCAAACAACGCGATATCTTCTTTATAATGATGATAATGATCAATCCCTGTTCTCTTTGGATAAATTCCTTCTTTATCTTCCATAGCAAAGTCAATATCTTTTGATTCCATACGTTTTGTAATAGAAGCTAAACTTCTTCTTTCTTTTGTATATAATGCTGTATCTGCAGTTGACCAACCCTTACCATCTTCCAAGAAGGCACCTTCAAGTTGATTTGCCGCAGTTGCTCCACCCCACAAGAAACCATCTGGGAAATTTGTTTTTATGTTCATTTTAATGACCTCCTATTTTATAAAACGATAAGCAATTCTTCTTCTTTAAAAATTATGCCTTCATCATTAGCATTCATAATTTCTACAAAATCACTACTGTTTGTTACAACAACCATTGTTATTGGATCAAGACCTGCAGCTGTGATACCTTCAAAGTCAAATGTTCCTAGTAATTGACCTTTTTCTATATGATCACCTTTATTAACTTTAAAATCAAAATGTTTGCCATTTAGTTTCACTGTATCAATTCCAATATGAACAAGTATTTCAACTCCATCGTCACCGACGATACCAATAGCATGTTGTGTGTCCGGTAGTACACTAACAACTCCGCTTATTGGTGCAACAACTTCACCATTGTCTGGTTGAATTGCAATACCTTTTCCAACTAGTTCTGATGCAAATGTATTATCATTAACACTACTTAACAGTTGTAATTTACCACTAATTGGTGCAAACACACGGTGTTTTGTTCCGTTTTTAATTGCTTTCTTTTCTGCTGCTTCTGCGATTACTTCCTCAGCCGCATCTTCTTGGAAACCTAAAGTAATAGTCAAAATAAATGTTGAGAAAAAAGCGATAGCTAAACACACTGCCATCCATACAACATTCATTGAATCTTCAACATGAACATATGCAGGTAATGACATTAACCCCGGCATTCCACCACCTCCAAATGAACGACAATTGAAGAAAATCGCAGCCCCTGCTGCAATTGCCCCACCTGCAAGACTGTAATAGAATGGACGTTTTAGTTTTACGTTAACTCCATACATCGCTGGCTCAGTAATTCCTAACAGTGCAGAAATCCCTGAAGATATTGCTACTTGGCGCATTTCTTTGTTTTTTGTGCGTACTGCAACTCCAAATGCAGCTCCAGCTTGAGCAATATTTGTACATCCATTAACTGGTCCAACCATATTTTCATAACCTAGTACCGCACGATTACTTAAAGCGATTGGTACAAGAGAATAATGCATACCTGTCATAACTAGTAATGGGAATGTTGCTCCTAATACAACCCCACCTAGTGGACCAATAGTGTCAAACAACCATGTCATACCTTTTCCAACATATTCTCCAGCATAACTTCCGATAGGTCCTAATACAGTTAATGCTACAGGAATTACTATTACAAGTGTAATCATTGGTGTAAACATTAAAGATAGACTTTTAGGCATCCATGAACGTACCCATTTGTGTACATGTTTCAATAAAATTACCGAAAAGATAATTGGAATAACTGAATTTGAGTAGTTTACATACGGAATAGGAATCACTTCAAATATCGTCATATTCACAACACTTGGATCCATAAACGCAGTTTTTGCGATATCTAAGAATGTTGGATACATCATAGTACCAGCTACTGCTAACGCTAAATACTCACTAGTTTTAAATTTTCTAGCACTAGAAACTGCTAAGAAAAACGGCATGAAGTAAAATACAGAATCAGATAAATTGTTTAAGATTTGATATAACCCACTTGTTGTATCTAAAATACCTGTAAGAACAGCAAGTGCTAAAAAACCTTTTAATAACCCTGTACCTGCTAACGCTGGGATGATTGGAGTAAATACCCCAGAAATTCCATCCATTAATTTTGAGATAATTCCCTCTTTTTCATTAGATGAAGCTTCACCAGTACCTGTTCCTCCAAGTAATTCTTCAACTTCCTCAAAAACGTCAACAACAGTGTTTCCAATAATGACTTGGAATTGATCACCACTAAACTGTGCTCCCATTACACCTGGAACTTTCTTAATTTTTTCCAAATCGGGTATGTTTTTATCTTTAAGATTAAAACGCAAGCGTGTTACACAATGCCATGCATTGGTTATATTACCTTTCCCCCCTGTTAACTTGACAACTTCTTTAGCTGTCTCTTTATAATTGGCCATGTTTTGTCCTCCTTTTATTTCTTGGCTAATTGCTATATTAATAAAAAAACCAAACATCTAGTCTATGCCTAAAGCATTTACTAAAATATTTGGTTATGCCTGATCGTATCAGTTACAGTCCTTTTATTTTTTTGTATTCTCTTGTTCTAATAGTCGATGTACATGAAGTGATAGATATAATGTTTCATCATCACTTACACTCCATCCTTCTTCTTGGCGTACAAAATCAGCAATTGTTTGCGCAACTTTATACTCTTTTGGATATCGAATCTTGACAGTCTCAATAATTAATTCATCAACTTCATTAACATGCGTAGTATCTGCACTAATTCTTCGAATAAAGAAATAACGTAGATGATTAATAAAGCGATTATAACTAAATGAGTCCTCATTTAATTCTATTTGTAATTGATATTGAACAATATCAATAATCTTTTTGATTAATCTAGTCATCTTCATGGTATCAGAAAGCATTGTTGTATCATTTTGTACGTTCACAAAGTGATATGTAATAAACGATATTTCCGTCTTATCTAAATAAATACCAAATCGCTCATTTATTAAATTTAGCGATTCGACGGCTACCCTATACTCTTTTGGATATAGTTTTTTCAATTCCCAGTACATACTTAACGAATAGTTAATATTATCATAATACCGTTTTATCGCATATGATAAGTGGTCTGCAATGACAATAAACGTGTTATTATCAAATGTTACATCCAGTTTCTTCTCTGCCATCTTACAAACTTCTAATGTTACATCAAGTACATCAGGGTTAATGTTAAGCAAGGTTTCAAAAGTTCCTTTATCTGCAATGTTATCTTTGGTACTAAATATTTTATCAACTTTTGATTCGTCTATATCTATCTCTAAATCATGATGAAAGCCGATACCTCGACCGGTTACGATAAATTCATTTCCAACATCATCTTCAACAAATGCAAAATTGTTATTAATCTTTTTTTTGAATTTCACAGTTCTACCTCCGTATTAAACATATAAAAAACCTACTTTAGATACAAAGAATCTTCATTGCGCTAAAATAGGTTATGCCTGTTAAACAGTTACAGTCCTCTTTACAGAATGTATAATATCATCTAATGTAACCGCTGTCAATAGTGCTTTTAAGAAATAAAATCCCTGTATTGTAAAATGAGAAGGGAATTATAGAAGACCAAATCTAGTGTATGAAAAATTCATAGATAGACTATTATTGAAGTGGCTAAACCCAATAAGGAAACTACCTATGAACTATTCTTATACTATCACTTCTAAAGAAAATTTAAACATTAAGCGATAAAGATAAGTAATCCTTTCCGCCTTAATTAGCCTTCAAATTACAAATCATCAAAAGTGTAAAGTTTTATATCATGTGTTTGCATGTACTTTACTAACCTATCACTTGTTGCAAGTTTGACTTCCTGTGTGCGAGGAATGGTAAGTGATGACTTTTCTAAGATATTTGCATCAAGGTATCCTGGATGAAATACAACCAAATCAAATGCATTCTCACTTGGATTTTCTGCAATTCGCTTAATCATAGCAAACGGATCATAACTAGCATCCATTGCCTCCATATGTATAAATACCTGGTTATCATTTACGATAATTGGTTTATCATCAAAAGCAAAGCCAAAGTATTTCAAACCATGTCGCTTAGCTACAATTTCTAATCCTTTTAAGAAGTTATCACTCACTACCGCGTGTCCTTCAAAGTATTCTGGTTCTTTTCCCATCAATTGCTTATAGCGTTCATATTGTGCTTCGATTTCTAAAATCACTTCATCTAAATCAACAAAGTCTTCTGTTGCATTACGATATGCTGAAGATGGTTTAAACTCACCATTTTCTTGCACCAAACTTGGAATCTTACTAGGATCACTCAGTGGTTTTCCAACACAGATATTCGTATGTTGTCCAAAACACACATCCAAATCTTTTAGTAAGTTAACTCCATGTTGGGTATCTGGCATATTGACCATTACACCAACATTATTGATTACTCCTTGTTTTACACTATCATAGATCCCGTAATTCACTCCACGTGAATAGCCTAGATCATCTGCTCGTATCATTAATTTCATCAGATTACTCCTTCTTTTGTCTTGCTTGTTCCAATATTCGATTGATATGAATCATTAAATATGCAAGTTCTTCTTCTGAACTTTCTACATGATAATAATGTGCAATTACTTCAGCCACCTTCTTTGCTTCTTGATATACTTCCGGTAAACCTGCTTTTAAACTGCTTACAATACTTTCATTTGTGTCCATAAATTGTTGTCCTTCTTGCATCCGTTTTAATAAATAGCGAATGTGACTTACAAATCGATTATAATTGAATTCCTCTTGCATGATTTTCACCTGAAAATCCTGTTCTAACATTTCAGTGATTTTATCCATCAGTTTCTCAAGTTTTATTTCTTCTTGATCAATATTCGGATCATCTTCTGCTTGTACAAAGTGCAAAGCAATACTTGTAATTTCTGCTTTTGGTAACGATATATAAAGTTCTCTTTGCATCAATTCTAACGTATAGCGTCCAAGTTCGCTTTCTACTGGATATAGCTGTTCAACATCATACGAAAAGGCAAATTTCATCTTTTGGTATTTTTGCATACGCTCAATCGCAAAATTTAAGTGATCTGCTAAACTAAACACAACATTTGGGTTTAGTGATTTATTTAAGATTTTATTTGCTCGTTGGACAACCTTTGCACTAATTTGGAAAACCTCTTCTGGAATTTCTTGCAGTAGTTGCATAAATTGTTCACTAACTTTGTAGAAAGTCATTTCAATTCTATCTAAGTTATCAATTTCATATGGCATTTGGGGAAAGCCAAGACCTTTACCAAAGGCAATCAATTCATTCCCATTGCCATCTACACAAATCGCAACATTGTTATTGATTTTTTTAATCGCCTTCATGACGTTCCCCTTTCTTTATTACACAAAATTATACCATACAATTGTTTTTTGTATTCGTATTGCAATGTTCCAAATACTATTTTTTCTCGATTGCTGGTTCATCTTTTGCAAAGCCAAAGAAGTATGTAACAACCGCAGCTACAATGAACCCGATTCCACAAGCAACTAGACCGTTTATTAAGTTTGTTGTTGATCCACCTGCAAATCCTGTCATACATAAGAAACTTGCTACAGGCACTAATGTGTATGAAATAACGCCTGTTAATCCTGCATATAATCCACCAGCAAGACCACCTGCTAGTAAACCGATAAATGGACGTTTGAATTTCATTCCTAATCCATATAATGCTGGTTCAGATACTCCACCTATAAAGGCAGCTACTAAATATCCAAATGATAACGATTTATCTTCTTTATTACGAATACGTAAGAATGCTCCTAAACACATTCCACTAACTGCAATACTTGATACAACTGCTGCAACACTTACTAAACCTTCTTTTCCGCTTTGTGCGAAGATTAAAATCATTGAAGTAATCATAATCGTATGCATTCCACTCATAACTAAGAATTGCCATAAAGCAGCAATAATTGCGATCGCTAAGAAACCTGCAACACTATCTAGACCTAATAAGGCTTCTCCCACCCATGTTCCTAAGAATGAACCTAAAGGTCCTAATGCACATAATGCGATTGGAAGCATCACTGCAATAGTTAGTGTTGGACTAAATACAACTTTTAGTGCATCTGGTAATATGCGTTTAAAGAATTTCTCTACATATGACATCACCCATACAGACATAATAATTGGGAATACTGTACTTGCATAGTTTTGTACATTACAAGGAATTCCATATACTGTAAATGCATTACCTTCTGCTGCCATACCCACAAGTGTTGGATGAATCATAATTGCACCAAGTAGCATACCAAGTACTGGTGTCACACCAAACTTCTTAGCTGCTGTGTATCCTAATATAACTGGGAAGAAGTAGAATCCTGCATCTCCCACAAAAGTAAATAATACATATAAGTCACTCGTTGGACTTAGTATGTTTAACATATCTGGTCCAAGTACTGCTGTTAACATCTTGAAAATAGATGCTGCCATCATAACTGGAATCGCTGGTGTAATACTTCCTGCTAAACCATCAAGGATTGCTGAACCGATAGTTTTCCATGTGCGTTTTTCTTTAGGTTTATCAACTTCATCACTGACCATTGATTCTCCTTTTAAATTTGTATTTTCAATTAATGCTTGGTACACCTTATCTACATTTTGTCCGATGATTACTTGATATTGACCACCTGATTTCGTTAAACCAATGACACCATCAATTGCTTTTACTGTATCATCTTGAGGAATACTTGCATCTTTTAAATTGAAACGTAAACGAGTCATACAATGTGTTACTTGGGTAATGTTTTGTTCCCCACCAACGGCTGCTAATACTTCACTAGCAATTCTTGCATTCTTTTCATTTTTACTCATAATTCCACCTTTTCTAATCTTTCTATCTCTTGGTATCTTAAGGATTTCTTACAACAATTTGTCGTGCACTACAAATCGTTCAGAAAATAAAAAAACTCTTTGATTGCATACTTAGAGTATTTAAAAGTACCTTGGGTTTGATATGGCTCTAAGAAAACTATGGGTCATTTATAACCACACATCAATGTGACCTTTAAAGAAGTTTTGGGTGTTTGGATTAATACTGATATTTTTCATCGAAATTAAAAAATGCAATAGATTGTGTTTCTCAATTATCATGAGTGCACTCTATTGCATTTTTTTGTATATTGAAATTGAAAGGATAAAAAAAGACAGAAAACCCCAAGTTTTGCCGCTTGATTTTCTGTCTTCCGTGAACTCTCTTGCGAGAGCACCATTTAAGGTATTTGTTTATTGTAATTTAAAAGTGGACCACTTTCATGGCATGTTGCCATTAAAAAAGGGACCACTTATTTTTTTATATTCCGGTGTATGAAATAATATAATCCGGAGGTGAAGGAGTGATAAAACTAATGAAAAAACGAGAGATTATTATCAAGCACTTAAAAGGTGAATCGTTTCGCGAAATAGAACGATCCACTGGTATGAATCGAAAAACGATTAGTCGGATTTGTAAAGTGTATGATGCAAAGCAAAAACAATTAGAAAGAGAGGATCTTACAAATGAAGAAAAAGATGAAATTATCCGTGCCATAGTTGAATCGAAAAGTTACAATACTGAGAATCGTTCTCCAAGGAAAGTGACTGGTGCTATATTAAAAAGACTTGAAGATATTGCACAAGAAGAAATTGAGAAAACGAAACTGTTAGGAAAAAGACATAAGCAAAAATTGAATGGTCGAAGTGTTCATGAAATTCTCATTGATGAAGGATATGATATTGCATATCGTACAATGATGGTCTATTGGAAGGAAATTACAGAAAAGGCTCGAGAAGCATTTATACGACAAGACTATGAATACGGAGAACGAGTAGAATATGATTTTGGTGAAGTAAAATTGTATATCAAAGGATGCGTTGAAACGTATCATCTAGCAGCATTTGCGGCACCAGCAAGTGGATTTCGTTGGGCATACCTATATAAGAGCCAGAAAATGGAAGTATTCTTAGACTCGCATGTGCAGTTCTTCGAACTTGTGCAAGGTGTTTATGCAGAAGTTGTGTATGACAACATGCGCAATGTTGTATCAAAGTTTGTAGGACGTAAAAAAGAATTGAATAAGCAACTCGTGCATTTATCCTTATACTATGGATTTGATATCTTTACAACGAATCCAAATGCTGGGTACGAAAAAGGAAGTGTCGAACGTACGGTTGAAGTTATTCGGAAAGCATTATTCACTAAGAAGTATAAGTTTGAAACGTTTGAGGAAGCGCAAAAGCACTTACAAGATGGATTGATAACATTTAATAGCGAAAGCGAAATTGAATGTGAGAAAAGCTATTTAAGAGCTTATAAGCGACCATACGAATTATCAAATTTAGTAGATGCGAAAGTAGATAAATACAGTTGTGTGTGTTTAGACAACAATCACTATTCCGTTCCAGAGTATCTGGTTGGAAAAGTGGTGAAGGTAAAGAAATATTATGATCACTATGAGATATATGCCAACAATAACTATGTGAGTTCACATAAAAAAATAGATGGAGTTGGTCAATATCAATTAGATCTAATGCATTATCTAAAGACATTACGTAAGAAACCAGGGGCATTAAAAAATTCATTAGCACTGAAACAATGCCCACAACTATCATCCATCTATCAAACCCATTTTAAACAAAATGAGCGAGAATTCATAGGGATATTATTAGAAAATACAGATAAGCACTTAAGTGAGATTGTAGATATATTAACAGAGGATGTATCAGAAAAAATAATGGTTAACAAATCCAATGAGGTAGAAGATGCAACAAGAAAAGAATTAGGCAAACTAAATGCACTATTTGGATTTCATGACGAAAATGAAGGAGAAGAAGAACTATGTCAATTGAAACATTAGCATACGAGTTACGTTTACCATATACGCGTCGTAACTACAAACAATTTATAGAGGAAGCAAAGCAAAAAGGATTAGAAGTAGAGGAAGTTATTGAGGAATTACTTCAAAACGAGATTGATCTTAGAGCAGAAACAGGAGTAACAAGAAGGATACAAAGAGCACGATTCACCAATAAGAAATATCTAGTAGATTTTGAATATAAAGCATACAATGCCGATACAAAAAACAAGTTGAAGAAGCTTGCAAATCTAGAATTTATTGAACAAAAGGAAAACATTATATTGATAGGAAATCCAGGTACTGGTAAAACACATTATTCCGTTGCTTTAGGAATCGAAGCATGTACAAAAGGTTATACTGTTTTATTTTCCAGCGTTCCAAACCTTGTGAGTGAAATGAAAGAGGCCTACAGTTTAAGCCAAGTAACATTGTTTAAACGAAGATTCGAAAAATATGATTTAGTGATATTAGACGAACTCGGATATGTATCCTTTGATAAGGATGGGAGTGAAATGCTTTTTAATTTACTTTCTAATCGAAATGATAAGGGCAGCATTATAATTACAACGAATCTAGCGTTTGATCGTTGGGAAGAAACTTTCAAGGATCCAGTATTAACAGGAGCCATTATTGATAGGCTCGCATACAAATCACATATCATTGATATGCGTGGAGAAAGTTACAGGATCAAAAAGACACAAGATTGGTTGAAGGTGGAAAATAATGAAAAATAAAATAACAATAAAAGTAGAAGAACTTAACAGTTTATTATTATACATATTGGATAAAGTGGAACCCTGCTATCAAAGAGAGGTAAAACTTATTATAGAGGATTTACTTGAAGGAGATACTAATGGAAAATAACAATCCAAAAACACTTAAAAAAGCTATTGAAATAATTGATGAAATGCATAAAGATATACAATTAGGATTTGCGGAAATAGGACGTCTCAGAGATGAAAATAAAAGACTAAAAGAATTCCGTAAAAAAATATACGAACTCGCAGAAATCGAAGAACGATCAGACAGTCTTCCTTTCATATGAGTGGTCCCTTTTTCAACTGCAACGGTGGGGTACTTTTCACTTGACATAAACAGTATTTATATGTTACCAATTATTCAAGGAATTTTCAATCCAGATGTTCAAATAAATCATTACAACAAATATATAGAATCACTTAATGTGCCATCT
>NZ_JARXXJ010000035.1:0-14489 GCF_029893935.1 Breznakia sp. PFB1-19 | reverse complement strand
ACAACAACGTTATGAATATCTGAAAAAGAAAACGTATAACCATTTTTATTCAACTGGTTATACGTTTAGTGCAATCCTTAACTTAATGACATTGGTTAATAAGCTGACTTTTTTTTGATAGCTAAAGTTTAAAACAATTTATTGATAGTCTATGACAATAATGAAAAAAAGGCATTTTGCTATCGTATGATATGTATAATAAAAAAATGTAAAAAATTACATAATTTTTGATTCGAGTAGGGTCTATTAAATAGAAAGGACAACTTTTTTAATGATGATGTGTGTGAAAGTAAAAAAAGCAATGGTGAATAGTTTTTACTTTTCTCTGTACATAATGTAAACATGTAATTGGAAAGGATATGGAATGGAAAAGAAGAGGAAGAAAAACAATGGAAATACCTATTCGCAAGAGCTTAAAAAAAAGAACGCTTTATTAATTGCAAGAGTAAAGAACGGTGATATAAAAGCTTTTGAGGATTTATTCAAATTAAACTATGATAGTGTTTATTTTAATGCTTATTATTTTTTCGCTGATGAAGAGATAGCAAAAGATATTGTGCAAGAAGTATTTGCACAAATTTTCCATAAAGCTAATCAATTGAAAAATAATGATGCATATTATACATGGATGAAAACTATAACTTACAACACTTGCGTTAAGTATAAGCGAAAAAATATACCAGATGTGGAACTTTTTAATGATATTGACGAAAGTCATCATTATGATGAAACGAACTCTAATATATCAAATAAAGTATACAAAAAAGATTTGCTAGAAGCAGTAAAAGAAGAAATGAATGATCTAAATCCAAAACTTAAGGTTATTGGAATGTTGCGTTTTTATGATGAGATGAGTGTGCCTCAAATCGCCAAAATTCTAAACACACCAGAACAAACGGTTTATGGAAGAATTAGACAAATACAAAATATCTTACAAAAAAATTTAAAAGCAAAAGGATTCTCAACAGAGTATTTATCTGTAGCGTTTGCATCACCGATACTCATTAAGCAATCATTGGGGCTCCTCGCACCAAAAGCAACAATGGAACCAATAGTAAGTTCACAAATCGTGAAAAGTATAGTACATGATGGTGCTAAAATGGTTAACTTTGCTAAAAAAATACTTATAGCATCTGGGATAACAAGTATTGCAATAGTAGGTGTAATTAATCAAAATCGTAATACTAGCGGAGGTGCTGGCTTAGAGAATATTAAACCAAAAGTTGAAGTAGAACCAATCGATGCAAAGATTCTAGGAATAACTTATGATTTGAATTGGACTAACAAACCGTTTGATATTCAAGTAGAAACAACAAATTCAAATTTTGAAACAATCCAACTTAACAACAATGAGAGGTTAACTGTGTTTGAAAATGGAGAATATACAGTTACATTATTAAAAGACGGAGTAACTTTAGATGAACAAGTAATTGAAATAAGTAATATTGATTATGAAAGTCCAAATGCGATACTTGTAGATGAATCAGACCAAGGGTTTACGTTACAATTGATGGATTCTTTGTCAGGTATTAATACTCAAAACATACAATACAAAGAAGGTGGAAATATAAGTGAGAAATTCAGCTATGACAATTCAACTGGAATATTGCAATTACTAGGAAACAAGTATACATTCAATCGTATACATATATTCGATTATGCTGGTAATGAACTAATAATTGAAACAGGTAAGAACTTACTCGTGAGATAAGAAATATTAAGGTTTACAAAGGAGAAAGAAAATGAAAACTAGAATAAAGAAAATAGGAAAGATAGCAATTGCGATTGTTTTAGCAGTAACTACATGTTTTACAGTAACAACATCCATTAGTGCAGATGAAAATTATGAGGCGAATACACCAATAGACTATACAAATAAAGTAACAGTAACGGATTGGGACTTTTATGACTACACAGAAAAAGATAGCAGTGGGAAACCAGCTTTAATCAGTGATACACAAGGTGTGAAACCTTTAAGTTTTCTATCTCTAAGAGTAAATTGGGAATTAGAAGCGAACGCAGGTACATTTCTAAAAGCCGGCGATACCTTTAGTATAAAAACGCCGCGCTTAGAAACTAATGAATACTTTCAAGCGATGCAGACGAGTTGGAGTGATTTTTATGGTGATATTACTAATATAGAAACAGGGGATGTTGAAACGAAAGCTTTAGGGAAATGGCGATTTGCAAACATAACTACGCTTGAAGTGGAGTTGTATGATTCTGTAAATGGATTGATAAAAGTAAATGGTTCGTTCACATCGGGAGAAAATGGAGTAAAAAATCCAATTTCAAGAGGGGTAACAAGTGATGTGACTATGGGGGCTATAACTAAGAAAATTCTGTTTAAACAAGAGTCGCTTGCTATTATGAAAAGTAAAAACTCTAGTGTTATGGAAAACTCATCAAATCAATTAGTTAAATGGGCAGATCATATAAATAATGCAGGTATAGTAGAAATTTATACTAAAGAATTTGGAACAAATTTTACTAAGAAGCAGAATTCAGTTTATGAGACAACGTTAAGTGGTGAATTTTCTGGGATAGAAATTTTTGGGTACTATCAAATACCAGCGGATATAATTGATGGTAAAGCATCAGGGTCGGGAGGTGGACTAACTGCAACCAAATTCTTCACGAGACGATATCCTGTTGCTTCACAATCCTATGATGAATTTAAGAACTCTTTAGGTATCTATGAATACGGAGTATATAACGATAACGGAGTAGACCGATTGATTGTTAGTCTTGGAACAATTGGAGAAGATGGACCAACATATTCTGAATTAAATCCAAATTACTTGCAAATGATGGTTAATAAAGCAATTAATCGTGGATTCTATGAAGATACAACTGAGAATAGAGAAAAGTTAGATGATCTGTATAAAAAGGTGTTTAGAAGTGATAATGTAATTGGAAATCACATAGCGAAATATCGTATTGATGTAACTGAGAAATTCACACCAGTGATTGCAAATACGGTAGTAACTCACGAGTATAAGATGACATGGAATGATGTAGAAGAAGTTGCAAAAGCGAGTGGAACCTTATCGGGTGTACTTGGAGATGGAGGAGCTACAATTGGTGCTCAAAAAGCAAAACTGTTTGTATTTGATTTTGATGATTCTTCAGTTATTGCGGAAGCGTCAATTGAACTTCAAAGAAAAAATGGAAGTGATTGGATAACTCATGCCGATTTGGGGAAAACATCAGATCTAGGGTTTGTAGAAACTACTACATTACCTACAGGTACTTATCGTTTTGTGCAAAAAACAGTTAAAGAAGGATATGATATAGAATTATCTGATACAACCAATGAAACGCTTATTACTGGTAATGTCACGACTTACGATGCGTCAAATAATTATTTGTTTTCGGATGAATTTACTGTGAGTGCTGGCGATTTAAATGGTCATGTACGATACATGAGCAACCGTAAAGTTTACACAGTGTCCTATAACCCAGGAGAGCATGGAACATTTGCAGAAGAGACACACAGAAGAAATGTATTCAATAGTAATACACCTACGTTTACTGGTACTACAGATGGAGAAACGGGATGGTTCTTCAGCGGTTGGGACAAAACAATCGCAGATAAAGTGACTGGCAATACAGTGTACACTGCACAGTGGCATCGCGAATACGTGGTTGAGTATATATCAAAGAATCATGACGTTGGTGATGTGCCAACTGATAGTACACATTATGCAGACACAGACACAGTTGTAGTTTTAGGGAATATAAAAAATCTTGCAAAAAATTCAACTGAAGAGAAGAAGTACAACTTCAAAGGTTGGCAGTTAAGTGATGGAACATTTATTACAGCTGATGATAATTTTAGTGTTCAAGATGAGAAGGTTGTGGTAAATGGTAAAGAAATCACCTTGGATCCAACAAAGTTAATAGACAACCGTATTGTGATAATATTAGAAGCAGTTTTTGAAGCTGAAGATTTATATACTGTAACTTATGCTCCTGGTGAGTATGGTGCTTTTGAAATGGTAACAACGAAGTCTCTAGAAAAAGGAGTTACGACTCCAGTATTTAGTGGTAAAACAAGTGATGATGGTAAGCCACAAGGTAAAGATGGATATATCTTTACAGGATGGGACAAGAAAATCGCGGATACAGTAAGTGAGAGTGTTGTATATACCGCTCAGTTCGAACCACAATACAATGTGAAATACTACTCTGAATTAAAAACTGGAGGAAGTGTACCAACTGATTTGCTTGTTTATGTAAGTGGTAATGAATTTAAAGTAGCAGGGAATCCGGGTAACTTAGTGTGGAGTAGTAAAGATTCAAGAGTAACAAATACGTTTGATGGTTGGAGAATTAGTGATGAAAAACAAACTATTGATGTATACGAAGGCTATACTGTAAAGATTGAGAATAGAGAATTGTTTGTTTATAACAAAGAAGGAAAAATACTGAATAAAAAAGGGATAGTAATTAATGCAAATAAATCAAACTATAATAAGGAGATGAATGCATTTGAAATTCCATTAACAGAGCGTTGGCTATCAAAAGAAAAAGATAAACCAATTATCGAATTACCAAATACTACACCAAAGAAAAATGATACATTCTTTGTGAATGTATTACCTCAAATAGCAACAAATGATACTGCGAATACTGCTATTTATTTATCAATTTTTGTAGTATCAGGTGCACTATTAGCACTAAAAATAGCAAAGCGTAGAAAAACGAAAAGCAAAGTATAAAGAATTAGATAAATGTATTAACTGACAAGCCTTCTCAACACACACATACACACATGAGATTAAAATGCACGGTCAGTATACCATGAAGGAGCTGCGACAGATAGGCATATTTAGGCAAATCTGGAGCCTGCTCCTTTTTTGTGTTTAAAGTATAAATCGAATATTAGATACAACGAAAAAGGGGAAAGATTTATTTCTCTCTACGTCATTACTTGCAAATAATGACGTAGAACTGTACATATGATATAGTTTTTCTAATAAGTGAGGGACTATTTATGAATACAAGTATTGCAAGTAAAGATGGTTATACAATTCGTCTAGCCACACAACAAGATGCTCTAAACTATTACCAACAAAATTATTGTCCATTAGATAAAGATGTTGCCTATTATACAGGGTGTAAAGAAATGTTTACAAAAGATGAAGTCATTTCGTTTTTTATGAAATCATTAGAGGATGAAAATCGACGTTTCTTTTTGATTGTTGACGAAAAAGAAAACATTATAGGAGAAACAGTTATCAATGAAATTGATTGGACTGTGCGTTCTGCTAATTTTCGAATCGCCGTATTTGCCCAAAGTGGACGTGATAAAGGAATTGGTTCATGGGCAACAAGAATCACACGTGATTATGCCTTTGAAGAGTTACATCTACATCGTTTATCACTTGATGTATTTTCATTTAATATACGCGCATACAAAGCATACACAAAAGCAGGTTTTAAAAGAGAAGGTGTCTTGCGCGATGCTGTTTTTGATGGCAAAAAGTATGCAGATGATATTTTGATGGCAATACTTGAAGATGAGTGGAAAGAACTTAAGAAACTAGAAAGCGAGGATTAGAAAACGATGGCAAAAGTAAGTATAAAGCAAAGTGTTTCATGTGATATTAAAGATGTATGGGATGTCTTACTTGCAGTAGATAAATATCCAACATGGCGTAGTGATGTAGAAAAAGTAGAAGTAGTAAGTGATCAAGTATTTATTGAGTATGCAAAAGGTGGTATAGCAACTACGTTTACTGTATGCGTAAAAGATGCATGCACACGCTGGGAATTTGATATTGATAATAAAATGATTCAGGGACACTGGGTAGGTCTATTAAAAGACAAACGTAGTCATACCGAGTTAGAATTCACAGAAGATATCACACCAAAGAAATGGTATATGAAACCATTTGTAAAATCCTTTCTAATGAAAACGCAAAAACAGTTTATGGCAGATTTAGTTGCCTACATCAAATAATGGTTTTATAGTTCATTAGCAAATAATCTTTTATGATTTATGTTATGATAGTGCAAACAGGAGGGCTCTATGGAACAAAAACAATATGTGTGTCCAAAATGTGGGAACACCCAATATGAAAGTGATCAGTTTCAAGCAACCGGTGGGAACTTTGCGAAAATTTTCGATGTCCAAAACAAGAAGTTTATTACAGTTTCTTGTACAAAGTGTGGATACACGGAATTATTCAAAGGACAAACAAGCGATGGTTGGAATATACTAGACTTTTTGATAGGAAATTAACTCCTATCTCTTTTTATGTAATGGACCATTGCGATATATTTAAAACAAGCAAGAATCATTAATATGATGATGGTAATTTCTATATAGCGTATGTGTATATAGGAAAGTAACATATAAAGAACTACGAGTAAAATACATTCAATCAGAATGCACAAGAAAAGTAGTTTTCCTACATTTCGCTTGGTGAAAAAGCGTGCTAAAAAAACATCGATAGTTTTTGTGGTTGGATGTAGAAAACTTGCTAAATAGATACAGCCCAAGACAAGAATGCCATAAATTGTTTGGTATAGCATAACTAGCATGATACAAAATAGAATGTCTTTCATGGATGTATTGTATCATGGCATAGTGGTATTGCCTATAATGTCAGAAGTAGCGTTGGTTAATTATGGCTTGCTGTAAGCAACAAATCTAAGGATATGTTCTGTCTTAGAGTTGTAAGTGAAGCGTATTCCATGTAAAATATGAAGTAGGAGAATATGTATGAAACAAAGAACAATAAACGCTTTTTTTGAGGGACAATCCATTAATGCATATGATAGTTTTGGGGCACATATATGCTTCGAACAAACACAAGGTGTACGCTTCAGTGTATATGCACCACACGCACAAAATGTGCAAGTCATTGGTGAATTTAATAACTGGAATGGTGAAGGTTATGAGATGCCAAAAGTTGATGAACGTGGGGTATATTCATTATTTGTTGCTGATGTAAAAGCAGGAATGTCATATAAGTATCGAATTACACAAGCACATGGTGAAGTAATTGATAAGATGGATCCATTTGCTTTTTATAGTGAAGTGCGTCCAGAAACCGCATCTGTGATTGCGAATACAAACTTTACATGGACAGATGATGAGTGGATGGAAAAAAGAACACGTAATTTCCATCAACCGATGAATATATATGAAATTTATTTAGGTGCATGGAAGTTTGATAAAAACGGTGGTGTCAATTATCGTAAAATCGCAAAAGAGTTAATTCGTTATGTAAAAAAGATGCACTATACACATATTGAATTTATGCCATTAAGTGAATATCCATTTGATGGAAGTTGGGGATATCAAACCTCAGGTTACTTTGCGGCAAACTCGCGTTATGGAACGCTTGAAGATTTAAAATACTTAATCAATGAATTACATACACATAATATTGGAGTCATCTTTGATTTTGTGCCTGTTCATTTCGTGATGGATAATTATGCATTACGTAAATTTGATGGAACCAATGTATTTGAATATCAAGATGATAGTATTGCCGTTAGTGAATGGGGTACAGCAAACTTCGATTTACACAAAGAAGAAGTACGCTCATTTCTAATGAGTGCAGCTGCATACTGGATTAAAGAAATTCATGGGGATGGTCTTCGTATGGATGCCATCAGTAATGTCATATTCTGGCAAGGAAATAAAGATCGTGGCGTGAATGAAGGAGCATTAACCTTTATTCGTCGCATGAATTATTTACTGCATAAAAACTTTACTGATGTCATGTTGATTGCTGAAGATTCAAGTGACTATCCAAATGTCACAAAACCAATCGAACAAAATGGGCTTGGTTTTGACTATAAATGGGATTTGGGTTGGATGAATGATACCTTAAATTATTTAAAAGCAGATCCAATTTATCGTCAATATGAACACAATAAGATTACGTTCTCAATGGCGTATTTCTATAGTGAGAATTTTATTTTACCGTTTTCACATGATGAAGTGGTTCATGGAAAAGCGACGATTGTGCAAAAGATGTGGGGATTATATGAAGACAAGTTTGCGCAAGCAAGAATGTTATATACTTACATGTTTACACATCCAGGTAAGAAATTAAACTTCATGGGTAATGAAATTGGACATATGCGTGAATTTGATGAGAATCAAGAAAACGATTGGTTCTTACTAGATTATCCAATGCATGATTCATTCCAAAAATTCATCAAAGATTTGCAGAAGATTTATTTAAAAGAAGAAGCACTTTGGATCGATGATTATAACTATGAGAGCTTTGAATGGATTGATGCAGATAATGCAAATGAGAATTTATATTCATATATGCGTAAAGGGACAAATGAAACAATTATCGTCATACTAAATATGTCTGCAAATACGTATCATGCACATCAATTCGGTGTACATGAAGCAGGGATGTATAGCGAAATATTAAATAGCCAAAAGGATATTTATTCTGGAGTTGGCATTGTGAATGCGAAAGCCTTACGCGCAAAGAAAGGGTTTGTTGATTACAAACCATATTACATAACAATGGATGTCGCACCATTTAGTGGAATTATTTTACGTCATAAACATAAACCAAAAAAAAGCGCAAAAGATTTTATCGAATAAACAAAAAGATTAGAAAGTGGGATAGTATGATTTTAGATTTTACAAAAGATACATTCATGGAAGAGTATGCCAATAAAATGGTGGAACTCTACGGAGTGAGTGTAGAAGAAGCACATATTACAGAAAAGTACTTAGTACTTGGTGAAGTGATTCGAGAATATATAAGTATTTCCTGGAAGGAAAGTAAAGAAGCCAATCGCATGTATCAAAAAAAGGAAGTATATTACTTCTCCATGGAATTTTTGATGGGACGCTTATTTACAAGTAACTTAATGAACTTAGGTATTTATGATGCGGTTAAAGATGGACTGGAAGCATATGGAATTGATATCAATATGCTTGAAGAACTAGAAAGTGATGCGGGATTAGGAAATGGTGGTCTGGGACGACTTGCTGCTTGTTTTCTAGACTCTATTGCATCAACACATTATATTGGACACGGAAACTGTATTCGTTATGAGTATGGATTCTTTAAACAATTGATTCATGACAACAAACAAATAGAAGTTCCAGACCTTTGGTTGAAGTTGAACAACATTTGGGAAATCAAGAAACCAAAACACACGGTAAAAGTTCGTTTTGGTGGAACGGTACGTCAAAGTATTAACGAAAATGGAAAAGTTAGTGTAGAACTAGAAGATCCATTTGTGGTGAATGCTGTACCATATGATGTGCCAATTGTTGGTTATGATACAAAATTAACCAATACACTTCGTTTATGGTCTGCAGAACCTGCTGAAGAATCATTGGAACAAGGACATGAGGATTACATTCAACAAGTACGTGCGATTTGTAACTCACTATATCCAGATGATTCAACACAAGAAGGAAAGATGTTACGTCTAACGCAACAATATTTCTTCGTGAGTGCAGGATTACATACGATTATTCGTAATCATTTAAAAAATCATCCAAACTTAGATAGCTTACCTGAACATGTGGCAATTCAATTAAACGATACACATCCAGTACTAGCGATTCCAGAATTGATGCGCTTATTACTTGATGATTATCAATATGAATGGGTGGATGCTTGGAATATTGTCACAAAAACAATGGCATACACTAACCACACGGTGCTAAGTGAAGCCTTGGAACGTTGGCCAATGGAATACATTCGTCAATTATTACCAAGAGTGTATATGATTATTGAAGAAATTGATCGTCGTTGGATGTATGATTTATCACATACGCATTCGCATCCAGAGTTGGTACAAGCATGTCGTATTATGAAAGATGGACAAGTGCATATGGCAAACTTAGCAATCGTTGGTTCGATGAGTGTGAATGGAGTTGCAGCACTTCACTCAAAGATTTTAATTGAAGATGTGTTCCGTGATTTCTATCAAGTATTCCCAGAAAAGTTCAACAATAAAACAAATGGGATTACGCACCGTCGTTGGTTGATGTATTCAAACCCGGAACTAACACATCTATTAGATGAAACGATAGGAACAACTTGGAAATTACAACCAAGTGATCTAACTAAACTAAATGCATACGTTGATGTTGCAGATGTACAAGAAAACTTCTTACGTGTGAAAAAACGTCGTAAAGAGATTCTTGCAAAATACATTAAAGATGTGTGTAATGTTGAAGTAGATGTTAATTCTATTTTTGATGTACAAGCCAAACGTCTACATGCATATAAACGTCAATTGATGAATGTGTTACACATTATGCATTTATACAATAAGCTTAAAGAAGATAAAGACTTTACGATGTATCCACGTACCTTTATTTTTGCGGCGAAAGCAGCACCTTCATACGTGTTTGCCAAAAAGGTAATTGAGTTAATCAATAACCTAGCACAAAAAGTAAATAACGATCCAGATGTATCACGCTACATGAAAGTAGTCTTCATTCCTAACTATGGTGTTAGTATTGCAGAAATCTTAATGAATGCTGCAGATGTCAGTGAACAAATCTCAACTGCTGGTAAAGAAGCAAGTGGTACTGGAAACATGAAGTTCATGATGAATGGAGCCATTACATTAGGAACAATGGATGGAGCGAATGTGGAAATTGTGGAACGCGTAGGTCGTGAATATGCAGAAATCTTTGGTTTAACTTCAGAAGAAGTAAATCACTTAAAATTTGAACATTCATATGATGCATGGCAAATTTACCACAATGATCCAAGTATTAAAAAAGTGATGGAACAATTACTTGATACAAATTACTTTGATAATGGATCTACATATCGTGAAATCTATGATGAAGTACTCAACAAGAATGATGAATACCTTGTCTTAAAAGATTTCTGGAGCTACCATGAAGCACAAAGAAACATTGATACTCGTTATGCAAATCGTAGTGCATGGGCAAAAATGTGTCTTGTGAATATCGCTAACTCAGGTTACTTTTCAAGTGATCGTACAATTAAAGAATATGCAAATGATATTTGGCATATTGAAACATACTAGAAAGGAAGCATGTCTTCCTTTTTTTCACGATTTCATATCCATACACACAAAGCAGTTGGTCTTTATGATTGATTGCTTTTTCACACCTAAAATTAGATTGGAGTGCTGATTATGAGAATGGTATAATGTGGATATGAAAAAACAATAAATTTGAAGCTACGGAGGTATTCTATGAAACGAGAATTAGGAATTGCTAGATGTGGTCTTGCGTGTTGTTTATGCACAGAAAATGTTGATTGTAATGGTTGTGGTGCAGATGGTTGCCCAGATAATGAGCTTTGTGAGAATAAAAATTGTTCGATTGCAAAAGAAATTTCTCATTGTTATCAATGTGAAGAAAATTGCATGAAAGGATTATTAAGCAAAATCAAACCATATACATTTACTCTATTTGCCAAAAAATATGGGGAAGAAAAACTATTGGATTGTTTAGAGAGAAATGAAGAAAATGGAATTGTGTATCACAGAAGCGGCATAAATGGAGATTATGATGATTTTGATGATGTAGAACAGTTAATGAATTTTATTCTAACAGGAGTACGATAATTAAGTTTATATATAAACATAACGCTATAATCAAACCAATTACATCACAACGTAATAATATGGTTTGGACGGATCTAGATGGACAGGTTCAAATTACATCGTCTACAGGTGTTGTAGAGATAGATATAGGTGAAAGAACAGTAAAATATATTTCAACTTTAGCGCGTAAAGATGCATATGTTTTAGCAACCAGAATGATTGAAGAGGCGTTTGAAATAACAGAGGCTAATTCGGAAGTCTTTAGTTAAGCAAACGAAGATATTGAATTGAACATATAGCAAAAGGAAGCATGTCTTTTTTGCTTCATGTGGTTTGATTCCGTAAGAAAGGTGATGTAGAATAATAGCATGAAAGAAATATATGTAGCAGGTGGGTGCTTTTGGGGCACTGAAAAATACTTTGAAGAAATTGAAGGTGTAAAACAAACAGATGTTGGATATGCAAATGGAAAAACAGAAAATCCAACATATGAAGATGTTTGTCACAACGATGCGGGACATGCAGAAACCGTACATGTCACATATGATGAAAATGTAGTATCACTACCATTTTTACTAGATATGTATTTTGCGATTATTGATCCAACAAGTGTGAATAAACAAGGAAATGATGTAGGCAGTCAATACCGTACAGGGATTTATTATACAGATGATGGAGATGCAGCAGTGATTAATTATGCAATCCAAAAACTACAAAAACAATACGATAAACCGATTGCGATTGAAGTGGAACCATTAGGAAATTATTATCCTGCTGAAGCGTATCATCAAAAATATCTTGATAAGAATCCTACTGGATATTGTCATATTGGAAAGATTCATTTTGCTAAAGCAAAAAGTGCAAAAGATCCAATGAAAAAGGATTTAAAGAAACGTTTGAGTGCTTTACAATATGAAGTGACACAATTAAATGCGACAGAACCTGCATATGATAATGAGTATTATGATACATTTGAACCAGGTATCTATGTTGATATTGTCAGCGGAGAACCATTATTTGTTTCTACGGATAAGTTTGAATCGGGTTGTGGTTGGCCAAGTTTCTCAAAGCCAATCGATATGAAAATGATTCAACAACGTCGTGATCAAAGTCATGGTTTAGAACGTATTGAAGTTCGCTCAAAACAAGCAAATTCTCATTTAGGACATGTGTTTAATGATGGACCTGAGGAACTTGGAGGCATGCGGTTTTGTATCAATAGTGCAGCGTTGAAATTTATTCCATTAGCCAAAATGGAAGAAGCTGGATATAAAGATTTGATCTCTTTAGTTAAGGAACAATAAGAATTGTGGTGTATCTTTAGTTAGGTGCGCCATTTTTGGTATAATAGAATAAGTGAGGGAAAATAATATGAAAAAACCAGTAGTTGCGTTTATGTATGATTTTGATAAAACGCTATGTACAAAAGATATGCAAGAATACAGTTTCATTCCTGGACTTGGAATGGATGCTGCAACATTTTGGCAAGAAGTTACAAAAATTGCTGAAGAAGAAGGAATGGATCGAATCATTTCCTATATGTACTACATGATTCACGCAGCAAAAGCAAAACGTATGCCAGTGCGTCGCTTGGACTTTGTGGAAAAAGGAAAGAATGTGGAGTTGTTTGCCGGTGTTGATACATGGTTTAAACGAATGAATGAAGTCGGAGAAAAACTCGGTTTAGAAATTGAGCACTATATCATTTCGAGTGGATTAACAGAAATCATTGAAGGAACAAGTATCTATAATGAGTTCAAGAAAATATATGCATGTGAATTTCACTATGATGAAAATGGGGTTGCGGACTGGCCAGCATTAACTGTTAATTACACAAACAAAACCCAGTTTCTTTTCCGCATCAATAAAGGTGTTTTAGAAATGAATGAAGACGAACAACTAAATGAATATTTAGAAGATCGCAACCGTCGAATTCCTTTCCGTAATATGATTTATATTGGAGATGGATTGACGGATGTACCATGTATGAAATTAGTAAAAACCAATGGTGGGCAAAGCATTGCTGTTTACCAACAAAAAGAAAAGGTTGTGGATTTATTGCAACACCGTCGTGTGGATTTCATTAGTCCAGCTGACTACACAGAAGGAAGTCATATGGAACAACTATGTACGACAATTCTAGAAAAGATGTCACTTGTAAATAAACTCGTGGATTTAAATCACCAACAACGTGATGAGGAAGTATAAGTATGGAATATAGTGCAATTATTGTCGCTGCAGGAAAAGGTCAAAGAACAGGACTTGCTTACAACAAGGTGTTTCATGAAATTGATGGAAAAGCGATTATCAATTATTCAGTAGATGTCTTTGCATCAGATGAAGACTGTAAACAAATTATTATCGTGACTGCTGATGGTGAACAAGAACATTTTGAGAAGTTGGTACATGCAAATAAAGTAGAGTATGTTCTTGGTGGTGATACGCGTCAAGATAGTGTAGCAAACGGACTAAAAAAAATAAATCAAGATCATGTGATGATTCATGATGGAGCTCGACCTTATATTGATCAACAACTACTTGATCAAATCAAAGAAACGCTTGATGAATATGATGCATGCTTACCAATGGTGCCAGTTACTGACACGATTAAACAAGTTGATGCAGATGGACTTGTTATCAGTACACCAAAACGTGAAGATTACCAAGCAGCACAAACGCCGCAAGCATTTAGCACAGGACTCATTCGTGATTGTCATAGCCTTGCAAAACAAGATAAATTTATTGGGAGTGATGATGCACAACTAGTAGAAAAATACTGTGCATGTCCAATTAAAGTGATACCTGGATTTTATAAAAATCGCAAAATAACAACAGGAGAAGACGTCAAGTAATGCTCAATTTTCAAACTAATTGCAACACAAGTGGTTAAATGCATATTATTCGATGAATTGAAGCTTTTTTATGTGCTAATATATTCAAAAACCATG